>JBAXTR010000271.1:0-3227 GCA_037130095.1 Methanomicrobiales archaeon | reverse complement strand
TACCACGACAGCAGTACCGACGACAGTCCCTGCAAATACTACCGGTTCGGAGAGCCTGAAATCCGGAGTACCTGATACTTCCGATACAACGGGTTCCGCTGTGACTACCGGGGCTATTAGTGCGATAACAACAATTCCAACGGGACTACCGGTAACTGATGTAACTACGGTCGTTACCACGAGTCCTCCGGTTGTTACAACACCCCCGTCAGGGCCCGCACCGGTATGGTCTAAAGTCCCGATGAACCTGCTCCTGCCGCTCGTTATTATCCTGATTATCGTAGTAATCGGGCTTGTAGGGTACTACCTGTACTCACGACGGAAGACCCAGGACCAGTTCTTCGACCAGAAATAAACCTCACAAACACCAATAATCCTTTTTGTGGAGGATTAATGCAGTTTTTTTACATACTTTTTTTGTGAAAAACATACCATACCCGATTTTCCAGTAAATTTAAGACTGCACCGCCAGGTGTAGATCTCCCATATTCACGATGATATTTCCTGTAACTGGTTACCAATTCTAAAAACTGAATTATTATTATAAGACCCCCGGAATTTCCTTCCTGGTGAAAAAAGCAATGCCTGTTTTTTCGTATTTTTCTGTGTATGATAACCGCTGCTGAATACGTCTTTTAGGCAAGTACAAAAACAAAGACTTACAAAACAAGAAGACAGTTAATCTCTGAAGGGTGAAATTCGGGAATGGAGGAGAGTAATACTATATGGATAGAGAAGTACCGGCCAATCCGGCTCCGGGATATTGCGGGCCAGGACGAGATTATCGAGCGGCTTGAATCGTACGTCAGGAATGGTAACCTCCCCCACCTCCTTTTCACCGGGAGTGCAGGAGTTGGCAAAACAACTGCTGCGGTGTCACTTGCACGTGAGTTCTTCGGTGAATCATGGCACATGAATTTCCGGGAACTCAATGCGTCTGATGAACGTGGGATAGATGTCGTCAGAAACCAGATCAAACAATTTGCGCGGACTTCCCCGCTTGGCGGAGCCACTTTTAAGATCCTGTTCCTAGACGAGGCCGATGCCCTTACTACTGATGCACAGGCGGCACTAAGGCGCACCATGGAGAGTTATGCACAGACCTGCCGTTTTATCCTGTCCTGCAATTACTCCTCTAAAATTATCGATCCTATCCAGAGCAGATGTGCAATTTATCGGTTTAAGCCCCTTGGAAAAGCAGCAATTTCTGAGGAAATGCAGAAAATAGCCACGAAAGAAGGTATCATTGTTTCTGATGATGCCATCGATGCAATTGTCTATGTCGCACAGGGGGACATGAGGAAGGCAATTAACGCCCTCCAGGGTGCAGCGATCATCAGTTCCTCGATTAACGGGCAGATGGTGTATGCAATAACCGCGACTGCACGACCTGATGAGATTGACCTGCTCCTTGACCTCTCGATGGCAGGAGATTTTGATGCAGCGGAGAATGCACTGTCACAACTGCTTCACGAGCGTGGTATTGCACCAAACGAACTCCTTAACCAGTGCTACCGGACTCTCCTCCGCCGGCCAATGGACCAGAGGTTGAAAGTAACATTAATTGATTATATCGGCGAAACCGATTTCCGACTTTCTGAAGGGGCTGACAGTGATATCCAGATGGAAGCTCTTATTGCGAAATTCGTAATGGCCACATTGGAAAAAAAGTAAGTAAGGACGAGTTCATGACCGGTAAGACCAGGATATGTTATGGAAAAGGGTTTCATTACTGTTGATATCCTGATGAACAGGTTGAATAAGCGCTCCATCAGGGGAATATCCGGTATCTGCAGGATGCAGGCTTTATTGTACCTCGTGTGGGTATCCTGTTGCGGTCCGGATAGTAAATGGTACGTATCGGGGGTGAATTATGGAGGAAGTTGAGACTGAAATTACAAGCCGGGACGCAGAATGGTCCAGGTTCTTAAAAAACCGATATAAAAAACAACTTGCTGAATTAACCCGGGAATACCCGTACCGTCGTTCTCTCCAGATTGACTACCGCGAAGTGGAAAGTTTTGGGAAAACCGGTATACGACTAGCTGATGAACTGCTCGATAACCCAGGAAAAGTCCTTGCTGATGTAAAGGACGCGATTAAAAACCACCAGCTTATCAAGACAAAAGACGGGAAGGTTGCCGAGCACATCAACATCCGGTTTGCTAACCTCCCGAAAAAGACCGGCATCCGGCATATCCGATCAGATGACATCAATAAGTTCATCACGGTCGAAGGGATCCTCCGCAAAACAACGGAGGTAAGGCCCAGGATTGTCAATGCAGTTTTTCGTTGTCCTGGTGGCCACATTACTGAAAAAAAGCAGGGATATGGGCAGTTTATCGAGCCTGACGGGTGTGCGACTGACGGATGCACATTCAAGAAACTTGAACTTATACCTAAAAGGTCGTGGTTTGTCGATTCCCAGAAAATCAGGATACAGGAACAGCCTGAAGGTCTTCGTGGAGGGGAACAGCCCCAGACTCTCGATGTGGACGTTACCGATGATCTCACGGGTGTCGTCGCTCCCGGCGACCGCGTGGTGATGAACGGGATCCTCAGGTCGATGCAGCGGATCACGCACGGGAGTAAACATACCATTTTTGATATCTACCTTGAATGCAACTCGATAGAAGTTGCAGAAAAAGAATTTGAAGAAGTAGAAATCGATGAGAAGGCCGAAGAGGAGATTATCGCACTCAGTAAAGACCCGCAGGTCTACCGGAATATCGTCAACTCTATCGCCCCGACTATTTACGGGAATGATGATGTAAAAGAGGCTATTGCCCTCCAGCTCTTTGGTGGCATCATGAAGGAGATGCCGGACGGCAGTCACCTCCGTGGGGATATCCATGTCCTCCTCATCGGTGACCCGGGTATTGCAAAAAGCCAGCTCCTGCGTTACGTGATCAAACTCTCCCCCCGTGGAATCTATACGAGCGGCCAGTCCTCAACCTCTGCAGGTCTCACAGCAACCGCTGTAAAAGACGAGTTTGGTGATGGAAGGTGGACACTCGAGGCCGGGGCCCTCGTGCTTGCTGACATGGGTGTGGCGGCTGTTGATGAAATGGACAAGATGCAGAAGGAAGACCGGAGTGCCCTTCACGAAGCAATGGAACAACAGTCCATAAGTGTTGCGAAAGCCGGTATCACTGCGACTCTCAAATCGAGGTGTGCCCTCCTTGGAGCGGCTAATCCAAAGTATGGCAGGTTTGATGACTTTGCCC
>JBAXTR010000270.1:0-3248 GCA_037130095.1 Methanomicrobiales archaeon | reverse complement strand
CTATAGCGCTTGTCAGCGGGCTTCTTGTATTCATCGGGGTGATATTTTCAGTCTTTTTTGTTTCTTCCGCCTTCGGCAGGTTGCTCTTCAGCTGGCTAAAAATCGAAATAAGGGATTGGCATGCATTTGTCACGGGGTTTGTGGTATTGAGTATCCTGTTCAGGGTACCAGTAGCGGGGTTCATTATTCTTATCGTTACGATCAGTCTCGGCTTTGGATCCTTGCTCTATGCGGTACATGGTAACTGGAAGTTAATTACCGGGACTGTCGGTTGATTCTTTACCAGTTATAACCGGACAGAAGGTCCGTCAATTTTTTTTATTGCCCTCAAAACGTAAGAGGGAATCCAACACCTGTTTATTACTGAATAGGATGCGATTCGATAATTTATCATATCAGCAAAGTTCAGGGTATTGGTTGACCGGAAGTAACCACCTGGAAAATTTACCGCCGGATTTCCCGATATACAAAAATCGAAAGCTATATGCTCATTCATTCAAAAATAACCCTTTATATGTGTGCACGTTTTCTAGGATCACTCTTCAGGCTTAAGCCTCATATCGTCGAGAGCCCGCCGCCTCCTGTGATCGCACACGGTGCCGGTATGCAGGTGCCGGAATTTAAGCAAAAACCCTATTTTATTGTTGCTTCGGTTGAAATGGGGAATACCACGACAAAATGTATTCTCACGGGTGTGAACCTGGATACCGGGATGTCGTATGTCATTAATAAAACTGTCAAGATGAGCAGGGATGTACGAAAACCAGGGCCCGGAGAAGAAATATTCGGTGAAACCCTGGACGGGACAAAGCTCACCAGGGAATCGGTTACCGAGCTTGTCCGGGAAACACTGGTCCAGAGTCACCGGGAAGTGCATCTTGATATTCACAAGGACCTTGATTTTGTTGTGAGAAGTACAGGGGTCGTTGCTGCGATGGACTCCCCTGACCAGGTTGGTGTATTTGTTATAGCTCTCGCAAACGGGTGTCTTGCAGCCGGTGTTCCGCCAAGGAAGATGACACCTCCCATGTCAAAAGCAAACCAGTCTGAAAAACTTCAGCCTTATAGTTTTGCTGACAAGGTCGTTTTTGTAGGAGCTGTGGCGGGGGTTGTACCCCCGGTTGGCAGTACCGGCGTTGAAATGGTAGCGAATGAAATGGAAGGGGAGCTGGCTATGGCTGGTATCAAGGAGGGTGCGAAATGGACACCCGTTGATTTCAGGAACCCCTGCATATCTGTTGATTTCGGTACAACCCTTGATGGTCGTATCACCAGTGACGTGGCGCCTGACGACCCGAACCCATTTGCAAAGACAATCGGGAATTTTTGTGGCCTTGCTGGGGCAATTCCCGATGCAATTATCAGGGGTACCGGCCTTGTGGACGGGCGGACTGGTACAGCGCTCGATGTATTCGGTGACCAGAGTATTCTTGGTGGTTTTTCACTCCGTTCAAAACGGAATGAAGTTGAGGACTTTGTCGAACGCAGCCATAAAATTATTGATATACGGATCGTGCCTTCGGACCGGAGACGTTTCGGGCGTGTGCCGGTTTATGCAGATATTGCAAAGGCATCCGGAGTTGCGATGATCGGGTGCGATGCCGGAGTGGAAGGGAGCGGGTTCGATGAGCTTAAAAAGATCGGGACTGAAATCCACGAGAATTACAACCTTGGGTTCCTGAACGAGGTTATAGACCATGTCTGTGCGAATATGGCCCTCCGGTTGATCGATATTGCTATGGACGAACACCTCGTCTTCCCGCACAGCTCGATAGGGTTTACCGGGCGTGCAGCGATTTCCGGGAGAAAACCCGAATATATTCTTGAAGGCATTATCGAGCGAAAGTTGTTTGATGACCCGAATGATCACCTCGTATTCGTAGATGACGGCCTTGCAAGGGGTGCTGCACTCATGGGCAGGTGCATGAATTCGCTTGGTAAACCGAAACAGCCAATAGGCGGTGTCCGTGGTGGTCCGTGTATTATGAGCAGACGTATTAAGGCCGGGAAATAAACAGAATCTGGAGAGAGGACGAATGAAACAGGACGAAACAGCGGGTGCACCGGTGAAAGGCGCAGGGAAGGAAAGTGAAGGGGAAAAAGCCCCTGTAAATGAAGAGTTTTTTGATCTTATCATACCTCCCGGCACACCGAAAAGTGTTATTTCTGATGTCACAAGAAAATTTGACGTCGATATCGTTGAGCGGAAGGAGAGGTTGTATTTTGCAAATATGGATGGGGATGAACGTATTCTCCTCGCGTTCCGGGGAAAAATCGATGTAATGAAACCGCTTGAACCCTACTTTTATGGGAAAGTAAAGGAATTTATTGACCGGGCCTGACAATTCCTTTCAATACTTTTTCGGGACATATAATCCGAGTCCTAGTTTTAAAGACCCGTCATTTTAGGTCCTGCAGAAATTCTCTCATATGGTCTTACCTTTTCGGACTATTCCATAATTTCCCAACGCTCCTGGGGCTACGTCCCGCCGCTGTCCCGACCCCGGTTGGGATAAAGACTACCCCATGATACATTTTATGTTTGAATTTTGGTAAACCCTGCCCAAAGAATATCTTGAGGGGTGTGGGGCAGGGAGGGGGTTAAATTCCCTCATGTCTAAGTATTTCGTTAACTTTTTTTATTATCCACAGGAATTTCCCTGAAACTGCTTAAACGAACGCCAATACGTAGAGATTTAGAAAGGACATTTTCATGGTTCGGGTGTGAACACCTCGTTCGTGAATGTTTCTACAGGCCCGTCATGTTAATCAGTTCATCCTGCATTTCATTTCCTTTCACTGCTTAACCACTGAGGAGAATATTGGTACAATGGGCCGGCTATGGTGGTTTGTATTGGATTCTGAAGAATTAGTCGCCAGATCATTCATTTTGCCAACCCCGATAACTGTGAACCTCAGTTACCCCGAATAAAAAATATTAGAGACGTGTCACGGGTTTTTCATCCTCGCATCACCAATACCTCTTGCAACTCCGTCTGGTGGTCCATGGTAATTACTGAGCATTGTGATATTCGCTCAGATACTCCTATTCCCCAAAATCCTTGGTTAAGAGATGAAGATGCCGGATTGCCATCCTGAAAATTTCGCGTTTATGCAATTGCTATCGGCCAGGGAACCGTTTCACCTCAAAGGAAATAGTTAAATGAATTCCAATCATTTTTATTATGATCGATATCTGAATCACGAGGGATTCAATGAAGAGGAATATTAAAATCGAAGGACTACGT
>JBAXTR010000027.1:0-13601 GCA_037130095.1 Methanomicrobiales archaeon | reverse complement strand
TTTCGAAAATAATACCGTGGTGTGTGTCCCTCATACACCAGACCCGGTCCTTTTCGGGATCCGTGGAGAGAGCCCTTCATGGGTCGCATTCGCAAGAATGCAGGTCAATTCAGAGCCTACGAATGTTGAACAGATATTCGTCACAAACCAGGGGACAGATGCGCACCTTGTTGAAGGTACGATCGGGGCCCTTGCCGAGGGCCGGTCCTACCGGTTGAACGGTACGGTATGCTCCCATGCAAAGACCGGGAGAGGCGGGCATGTCTCGATAGATCTCGCTGATGGAGATGAGAGGGTCCGTTGCATGGCATACGAGCCGACAAAAGGGTTCCGGAATATCCTTCGTGCATTATGGGCCGGGGACCGGGTGTCTGTTACCGGGAGCTACAAGGGCGAAAGTATTAATCTCGAAAAACTCTGCATCCTCAAACTTGCCACAGCGACGTCAACCCGGCCACCCCTGTGCTCTTCCTGTAATACCCGCATGACCAGCGCAGGGTTTGAAAAGGGCTACAAATGCAGGAACTGCGGGGCACGGGAAAAAGAACCAGAGGTTACCTTTCACGATCGGACGATTACACCCGGATGGTATGAAGTCCCCCCGGTTGCCCGCAGGCACCTGGCGAAACCACTCTGCCGGGGACCATGAGATAGTGCAGGCAGATATTCCCGGGAAGGTGTTATCCTTGGACACGATCAATAAATTCACTATCCATATGAGGAACCCATGAGTCACGAATGCCGTGTGCCGGTCAGCCAGGTGCGCCTGAAAGCAGGAATGACCGTCGGAGAACTCGCTGAACAGATGGGGCAGGCCGGGGCATATAATGGTGGTGCGTTGTACCGGGCCATCTGCATTTACGAAAAGATGCTCCGGGACCCCGAAGTTACGAAATTTTTCGGTCTCGCGGGGGCGATGGTGCCCGCAGGTATGGGCGGGATCGTAAGGGACCTTATCGAAGCGGGACATATCGATGTCCTGGTCTCAACAGGGGCAAACCTCACCCATGACATCATCGAGGCAATTGGCTGCCGCCACTATCACGGCGACGCGGGATGTTCTGATGTCGAACTGAGGCATGAAGAGATTAACCGGATTTATGATGTCTACCTCCCTAATGACGCGTTTATTCATTTCGAAGAGTTCATGCAGGGGATCTATTCCGAGCTCCCTGACAGGACCACGGTTTCGATAACCGAGCTGCTTACCCATATCGGTTCAACACTTGAATCGGGGATCCTTGCGACCGCGGCGAAAAAATCAGTCCCGGTATTCTGTCCTGCAATCCAGGACTCTATGATTGGCCTCCAGTACTGGTTATTCTCCCAGACAGGCCATGTCACCGTGGACGCGTTTAAGGATATGCCGATGCTGCTCGACCGCTGTTTCACGGCTAAAAAAGCCGGTGCGATGCTGGTCGGGGGAGGGGTGCCGAAAAATTATATCCTGCAGAGCATGCTGATGACCGAGAACGGGTTCTCCTACGCGGTCCAGCTGACGGGTGACCGGCCTGACCTTGGCGGCCTTTCGGGGGCCACGCTTGACGAGGCCCGTTCCTGGGGGAAGATTACCGAAGAGGCGGCGGCTGTGACGGTCTATGGTGATGCAACGGTCCTTCTCCCCTTCATGGTCGCAGCAGTGCTGGAGAGGCTGGAATAATGACTTCGCTGATACTTGCCCTCGATGTAACGAAAAAAGAGAGTGCATTGACAATTGCATCCCGTTGTGCACCGCATATTGATGCCATAAAGATCGGGTACCCCCTTGTACTCGCAACCGGGCTCTCAATTGCCGAAGATCTCGGGGACCTCGATCTTCCCCTGATCGCAGATTTTAAAGTTGCTGACATCCCGAATACGAGCAGGCTCATCGCAGAAGAAGTATTTACATCCGGGTATGATGCACTGATATGCCATGGGTTTACCGGCCGTGACTCAGTCACCGCATGTGTTGATGTTGCAAGGGAATATGGTGGCGACTGCTTCGTGGTTACCGAGATGAGCCACCCCGGAGCCACGGAATTCTTCCACGGAGGTGTTGCCGAGAGAATTGCCGTGCTCGCAAAAGAGTGCGGGGCGGATGGTATTATTGCCCCGGCAACAAGGCCTGAGCGCGTTGCCACCCTGAAGGAACTTATCGGGGACCTCAGGATATACTCACCGGGGGTCGGGGCACAGGGAGGAGACCTTTTAACAATTGCAGGAATTGTTGACGGGGTTATTATCGGCCGGGCGATTTATGAATCGGAAGATCCAAAAGAGGCAGCATCACAGTTTGCAGGGATCCGCCAGTGATGAGAAAGGAAGACTGACAAAAAAGATGAACCCTATGAGTCTACTGAGGCGGAAACTCTCCCTGAACGGTCTAAAAGTTTAAAAGGATGGCATTCTATCTGATAGTATGGAATGGACCGCAGACCAGAGAAAAATTGCCGAGAAATTCAAGCATCTTGAAGATATTCCAAGTGCCGAACGGCGGTACAAGTGTCACACCTGCCACCTCATTGTCGACGAGGCACCGTGCCCGAAATGTGGTGAGGAACACCTTGAGATCATGTGTCCCCTGGACCATTGTCACTGCTCCCACGAGATCCTTTCCGGGATCGATTACTGTCCCCTGTGCCATGCCGCAGTCTGTCCGGAATGCGGGTCTCATGACGTCGTCCAGATAAGCAGGGTCACCGGGTACCTCCAGGACGTTTCCGGGTGGAATGCGGGTAAACAGCAGGAATTAAAGGACAGGGTCCGCTATACCGTAGCATAAACAAATTCCCCGGTTTTCATGAAATATTATATCAGGAACGATACTCTTTTTATCCGGGGCTCATTTTCTGCCGCAAGTACCGGGCCATGCGGAGGACTGCGCCCTGTTTCAACCGTATTACTTTCCTGTCCCGGGCCGCAGCATGAACCTGACGGGGACCCCTGCAGGGAGATTACACACCTGGCAGCCAGTGAAGGTCTTTCAAAGGACTTGTTCGGAATTCTTGCAGGAAATGGTATCCGTCGCCTTTGCATTGTGCAGTATGATTATATCACGGTCTTTATCCTCGCATCAACTGGTAATGACAACCAGAAGGACCAGATCACGATTGTGGCCTTCTCCGGGGAGGGGATTGCAGATAATGCACTCCTTCAGATGATCATAACTGTGACAAGCGCAAAAGCCCGGGCCCTGATAGACGCAGGGTTACCGTTCCCGGCTGCCACAGAAGACCACGTTATTGTTGTTGCCGAGGGAGTGCAGGGCCATACCGATGCAGGACTTCATTCGGAGGCGGGGTGGCGGGTATCCGAGTGCATCCTGTTCGGCCTCCCTCATGCACTGGCGCAGAAAGATAAGGAGACGGGCCCTGCCCTGTATGTTTTCTCCAGGCTTGGGGGCGGGCATTTCGTCCTTTGGCGCCCGGAAGAATGCCCCTATTACCCGTGTCACTTTCCCGGTCAGCGGTGCGATTACTGTTATTGCCCGTTTTATCCCTGCAAAGATGAGACCCTTGGCCAGTGGGTAAATGGTTCACACGGAGGGAAGGTCTGGAACTGTAGCAGGTGTAATCTTCTCCACATACCTGAAAATGCTGATTACCTCCGGCATTACCCGGAAGCCTCGCTTGAAGAACTCAAAAGACTGGAAAAAAACAGGATTAAAAAAACGGGTTAAGCGGAGATCCCGAGTGCTGCAACGAGTTCGTCCAGCGGGACCCCATGGGCTTCGGCTGCTTCACGGATCGTTTCCCCGCGGGCTATTGCACAACCCACGCACCCCATTCCAAACTTGAATAAAACCTCGGATGATTCTGGTTTGGCTTTTAGAAGATCATAGATGGTGCTATCTGCTGTTACGGTCATGCGGTACTATTCACTATTCCGGTACTTAAACCTGTACTTCGTAGCTGGGTGACCACCATGCAATAATTACCGATCAGTTTCACCCTGCGCATCCGACCACCATTAATATGCGGTGCCGGGTGAACATGTAACTGGAGATGTAAAATGGATATTTCCCAGATTGTTGACAGAATCTCCCAAAAAATTGAGTCAAAAGGACACGCGGCAGATAAATCGAAGATTGAACAGAAACTGCGCCGCCTTATTGAGGAGTTCGGGGTCCAGCCGGCTGATGCCGAGCGGACGGTATTGTACGATATTGCACGTGATTATGGCATCCCACTCGGTGGTGCCACCGGTCCCGTCGATAAGAAACAGATCAGTTCAGTAAGCCCGGAGGAATGGGTCACCATCGAAGGAAAGGTCGTTGCACTCGGTCATTCACCTTCGCCATCGATCGCCTATTCCGGGATCATCGCGGACGCTTCCGGAGCGATCCGGTTTGTGGTCTGGGCCAAGGCATCAGTCCCGGAGATCAAAAAGGACTCATGGTACCGCTTTGAGTCCGCGGTGGTCGATGAATTCAAGGGTGCACTCAGTCTGAAAGTTCATTCAGGTACTACCGTGAAGGAACTTGAATATGACGGCGTTTTAATGCCGGTAATGACCCCGCTCGCCGAACTGACGGCAGGTGTTGCCAGTGTCCGGGCAAAGATGATACAGGAATGGGACGTGACCCATGACCGGATGTTACAATCCGGGCTTCTTGGTGATGAGACCGGGACCGTGAAGTTTGTTACCTGGAAAGAGGAGGGAAAAGAACGCCTGACCCCGGGCAGCGTGTATAATATCTACTATGCCCTGGTAGATGAGTTCAACGGGCGTCATTCGCTGAACATGAATACCGCGAACATTGTCGCTGAGGAGGGAGATATTACCGTTTCTTCAGGGGCTACCACGTTCCAGGGGGCGCTGGTGCATATTGCCCCGGGTTCAGGGCTGATAAAACGGTGCACGGTGGAAGGATGTAACCGGGTGTTATCCCGCCAGAATTACTGCCCGGTCCACGAAATGCAACCAAAATTCAACTATGACCTCCGGATCAAGGGCTGGTTAGATGACGGGACCCGCACGGAAGAGGTACTGGTACAACGTGAGGTCGTGGAGTCACTTACCGGTATGACCCTCGAAGAATCGAAGGAACTCGCGGAGAACAACCCCCTTGGCATGGATGAGGTATTTTTACGCATGCGGGAAAAGATCCTCGGCCGTTACCTGCGCTGTGAGGGGAGGGAGATCGACCGGAGACTGATCGTAAACTCCTGTGAACTTGTCCATTTCGAGCCGACCCTGCTTGCTGAATTATTAAACCGCACGGGGGGCGAGGTTTCATGAGTACCCCTGCAGGCGGCGGGTTCCCAAAGAGGGAGAACATGTTCGAGCGCGAACCGGCCCGGAGGGTGTTTGCCGGTGAACTTCGTGAGATCAGGGAACAGTTCCGTGATGGGACTGATGAGAAAAGTCCATCCTATGTCCTCCTGCCTACCGGCGAGAGATGTAACAGGGTATTCCTTGTCGGATCGATGACTGAAAAGAAGCGCCAGGGTGAACAGAACATGTTTTACCGGGCACGGATAGTCGATCCAACCGGTACATTCTTCGTGGTGGCCGGAAGTTACCAGCCTGAGGCAATGCAACAGATGGCCCGGATCGAGCCGCCGGCATTCGTAGCGGTTGTAGGGAAACCATCAATATACGAGACCCCGGATGGCACGGTACTGGTCTCCGTCAGGGCAGAGTCCATTACGATTGTCGACCGCGAGATCAGGGACTGCTGGGTCCTCGACACGGCAAAGGCCACGTTAGACCGCCTGGATACCCAGGCTTCAGGCCCGGATTCCCAGCATGCCATCGAAAAATACCATATTGACCCTGTGGCATACCGGAAGATGGTCTATCATGCATTGTCACAATTAAAATTCTGAACAACAATCCCTTTTTTATTTACCCTGATTCAGCTACAGAAGTTTTATAGAGGATCTTTGCCCCTGACCGGAATACCTCCCCGCTTCGCTCGCTCAGGGTAACCTTCTTCGGGATTCCTTCCAGTTCCCTGATGATCCCCTGGTCCCCGAGATGACGGATAAGGGCTGCCAGATTTTTTCCTGTCCATCCCCTGACAGACCGGTAGCTCTTCAACCGATCATGACCATTGCCGGTAATTTTTTTGTTAGCGGCCCCGGTCAGTACCCCGGCAACATAGGATGCAGGATACGGGGTTTCGAGGTCGATAATACCCTGCACGATAAGCTGGGCTACCGGCGTTACTTCAACTGCCTGGCGGACGGCGCGGCGCCTTGCCTTCCGGGGAACCGGGGTCTCCTCTCTAGGGGTATTTGGGGTTGGATGTACAGATGGATTACAGGTATCGCAGCAATGTTCCACCCTGCCATGGTAGTCCTCTTCGAAGTAGTGAAGGAGCGCTGCCCTCCTGCAACCGGTGGTCTCGCAGTACCGTGCCATCTGGTCGAGTTTCTCCAGCGCTTTTTTCCGGAGTTCATACGAGGAGGTATCCTTGGTAATGAGCGCTGATAAACGGGGACGATCAGATTTCCGGTAATAAAGGATACAGTCCGCAGGTCCCCCGTCTCTGCCGGCACGTCCGCTCTCCTGGTAGTATGATTCGATGCATTTAGGCATCCCGTAATGGATAACAAACCGGAGGTCCGGCCGGTCTATACCCATCCCAAACGCGACCGTCGCACAGATCACCTTCGTAGTACCCTTGTTAAACGCATTCTGGACACGGCTCCGGGTCGCATCTGACAGGCCCGCATGATAGGCAGCTGCTGAAAATCCGTCATTCCGCAACTTTTTTGCAAGTGTTTCGGTTTCTTTCCTGGTGTGGCAGTAGATAATGCCCGTTTCATTCCTTCGTGAAGAGATATCGGAGGTGATGTATTGGTAAATGCGGGGGGTTACACGTACCTCATAAAACAGGTTCGGCCGGTTAAAACTGCCGACATAGACCTTCGGGTTTTTGAGATGAAGCTGGCTAATAATATCCTTTCTCACCTCGGGAACGGCCGTGGCAGTGAGAGCAATAATCGGTATGCCGGGATATTTTTCTTTCAGGACCGCAAGGTTCCTGTATTCGGGCCTGAACTGGTGCCCCCATGTCGAGATACAATGGGCCTCGTCAATTGCAAAAAAACTGATCTTTGCTTTTTGCATCAGGGAAAAAAAAGATTTTGTCGCAACTTTTTCCGGGGAAACAAACAGGATCCTGAGGTCTCCTGAAATAATCGAATCTGTTATCTCTTTTGTCTCCCGGTATGTCTGGGTGCTGTTGAGCGAGGCCGCAGCGATCCCCTTCTGCTGCAATGTGCCAACCTGCTCCTTCATCAGGGAAATGAGCGGGGAAACAACAACGGTCACCCCGTCAAGTAGTACAGCAGGAAGCTGGTAACAGAGAGATTTCCCGGCGCCTGTGGCGAAAAGGCCTAATACATCCCGCCTTTCAAGTACGTCCCGTACAATCTCCTCCTGGAACGGGCGGAACGCCGGGTATCCAAGGTTATGGAGCGCCTGGGAGACGTCTTGCATGGTATATAGTTAGCATTGTAGGCATTTGATCTTTGTGAATCCTGCACGAATGGACCGGATTATACCGGCAGGAGATAATATTGAGTTGCAGCCTGGTGAGAGGTCCCCACAGTGGAGCGGGCTGATAAAAAAAAAGATTCCCTGAAAACGTCTTAAAAGTGGGCCCCATGTACTTATTCTATGAATGAAGGGATAGACCGGATTTTCGGCATTATCCACGTAATGATTATCGGGAATTTTAATGGTTTATCGAAATTCTTTTTCTGCTTGCCACCGCTCCATCACTTCAGGACCTTCTACAAATTCAAGCCCGTGCTGTTGTGCGTAGAGCCTTGCGTCCGCTTTTGAAAGTGCGTACCCTGATTCGTCGTCCAGCATCTCGCAGATGGTAATTGCAGGGGTGATTCCAGCCATTTCTGCCATGGCAATCGAAAGTTCAGTCTGCCCTTTCCGCCGGTCGAGCAGTCCTTCCGCGGCCCGCAGGAGTGCCATGTGCCCGGGGGTACGGAAGACCTCGTGGAAACTAACGCTCCCACCGTTCAACGCCTGTTTTACCTGTTCGGCAATGGCATTGACCGTAAGCGCACGGTCACGGTCAGTAATACCCGTGAACGTGTCGCGGTGATTGACCCAGAGCGAGAAGGAGGAGTGGTTCTTCCGGTCATACGGGATATCACCTTCACGTTCAGCAACCGCAATTGCCCTGAGTGCGTCACTGGCGAAGGGTAGCCCGAGACGGATGGCAGCCACCGGGTGAACCGCCGTGCAGATCAGGCCCCCTCCGTCCTTTCTCATCTGGAAAATGTGGCGCGGAGTGACAGCATCGGACCGGATCGCGAAATCCGTTTCTCCTTCCCGGTCATCGAAATCGTAGAGAAGGATGAACTTCCCATCACGCAATGCAGCCAGCACCTCATCGATCACTAGTCCACCTCTACGGTTACCGTGTCCGTATCTTCGACACCAAGTTTCCGGCGTAGAGCAACGGGTGCGATGACCTCGATGATGTCCTCGGGGTAGTGGGTCCTTCCCGGCATTACGATACCGCAGGAAATAGTCCCGATACGGCAGGGGAGACACTTTGCATCGCCAAATGTCCTCCCGTCGGTTGAAAAACCCTTGATCCGGATCCATTCAAGCGCTTCGATCTTCTTGCGCACCGGTATGCTGGAACTGGAAAGGCGGATATTCAGCGTGCCCGGGTACGGTTCAAACCCGAGGTGGGTATTGAACTGCTCCTTGTAAGGGACGAGGCTCATGTAGTATTTGCCCTCCCCGATGCCGCTCACAACGGTCCCGTTAAGGACATATCCCTTATTATGCTCGGAAAAAATCCTGATATATTCCTGGTATTCCTTCCGGAGCTCAGTTTCCCCGGTCCCGGTAAGAGTTACGTGCTGGCCGTCCGGTACGATTGTCCGTGTCAGGAACCCACCCGTCTCCAGTCCTTTCAACCGCCTGGATGCCGTTTGCTGGCTTATCCCAAGCATCTCACCCATTGTCTGGGATGAAACAAAGACAGGTCCTTTACAACCGCCCCGCAGTGCTATTGCCTTGAGACACTGGAGGTCTTCAGGTGGTATCATGCTTATCAAAATTGAGATGCTTATTATTTATGAGTTGGCATACCGTGAAAACGGTAGCAGGGATGAAGATCCAGACTTGTTATCTGAATGGTATAATCAGCAACATTTATCTCAGTATTATGGGTAAACCCCGGATTCAACATCCAGCAGAGTAACAAACTGTTTTCATACCGGTTAATTCGTGAAATGTCGAAGTCGCATTCGTTAATTATAATATCTTTTGAGTTTTACGTACTTGACCATGAAATCCGGACTGCGGAATCAGCTTGCCGAAAAAATGGCAGGGGAGATTACGCTATCGGACTCTCCAGGGAAGGCCCTGAAGAAATGGAGAATGAGTTTTGACATTCCCCAGGGTGTTCTCTCCGAACACCTGGAGGTCTCACCCTCGGTCATCAGTGACTACGAGAGTGGCCGGAGAAAGAGCCCCGGAACTGCTGTTGTCGGAAAAATTGTCGACACAATTCTCTCGATTGATGAGGCGAACGGGGGCAAAAACATTCAGAAATTTGCAAAGATGCTGTACAGCGACTTTGATGAGGATGTCATCTATGACATGCATGACTATGCCAACCCAGTCCCGCTCGGGTTGCTATCCAGCGCAATTGCCTGCACACCAATTTGCGGTTCGATGGACCAGACGATCTTCGGATACACGGTCGTTAACAGCTTAAACGCAATCCTGAACCTATCGTCCAACGAGTTCAACCGCATCTACGGCTGGAGCACCGAACGTGCACTGATATTTACCAACGTTTCCACCGGGAAATCCCCCATGGTCGCTATAAGGGTAACACCGTTTAAACCAAGGTGCGTCGTGCTGCAGGGGATCGAAGCCTCGAAAGTACACCCGCTAGTGGCGAAGATGGCAGAAAAGGACCGGATCACGGTACTCTGTACAGAAATGAGCATTGACAAAATCGTAAGCGCATTGAGGGAAGAAAAATGGTAGGAATTATCACCTACGGTGTATACATACCGCGATACCGCATTAAAGTTGAGGAGATCGCAAAAGTATGGGGCGCGAATGCCAGTGATATCACTGGAGGCCTCGGAGTTTTTGAAAAATCGGTACCCGACCTCGATGAGGATACGGCAACCATCGCGGTGGAAGCTGCAAGGAATGCGCTGTTACGGCGGGATATTGACCCGGAGAAGATCGGGGCAGTCTATGTCGGGAGCGAATCGCATCCTTATGCAGTGAAACCTACTGCCTGCACAGTGGGCGAAGCGATAGGGGCTACCCCGAGAATGATGGCAGCCGATTTCGAGTTTGCGTGTAAAGCCGGAACGGCTGGTATCCAGACCTGCATGGGCCTCGCAAAAAGCAACATGATAGAATACGGCTTTGCAATCGGATCAGATGTTGCCCAGGGAGCTCCAAGCGATGCGCTTGAGTATACCGCGGCAGCCGGTGGCGCAGCATTTCTGATTGGCCGGCAGGACCCTATTGCACGGATCAACCACACATGCTCGTTCACTACTGACACCCCTGATTTCTGGCGGAGAGAAGGGCAGGACTACCCACGGCACGGCGGCCGTTTTACCGGTGATCCGGGGTATTTTAAACATGTTGAAGGTGCAAGCCGTCTCATGCTTGAAGAGCTTGGTAAATCGGCGAAAGATTATGATTATGCCGTATTTCACCAGCCGAATGCGAAGTTCCCACAAAAAGTGGCAAAAACACTGGGGTTCTCATCCGACCAGATCAAGCCGGGGCTTGTTGTCCCAAGGCTTGGTAACACGTATAGCGGCTCGAGCATGATCGGGCTTGCTGCTACACTGGATATCGCGAAAGCAGGGGACAGGATATTCGTCTGCTCTTTCGGTTCCGGTGCCGGAAGCGATGCATTCGACATCTCGGTCACTGATATTATCGAATCAAAGGACTTTTGCCGGGCTTCCGCCCCATCGGTGGAACAACTGCTCAAAAACCCGGTCTATGTCCAGTATGCACAGTACGCAAAACACAAAGGGAAAATCGTGATGCAGGAATGAGAGAAGTAGCAGTTATCGGAATCGGTTGTACTCCCTTTGGAGAGAAATGGGGATGTTCATTCCGCGACCTCTTTGTCGAGGCAGGTTCGCTCGCACTTGACGATGCAGGCCTGTCCGGTGAGGATATCGATGCAATGTATGTCGGGAATATGAGTGCCGGCCGGTTTATCGAGCAGGAACATATCGGTGCACTGATTGCGGACTACTCCGGCCTTTCCACAAGGCATATCCCATCGACACGGGTGGAAGCGGCCTGTGCCTCAGGCGGGCTTTCATTCCGCCAGGCCGTGATTGCGGTCGCCAGCGGCATGGAAGATATCGTGGTTGCCGCTGGTGTCGAGAAGATGACGGATGTCGGAACAGGTGCTAGTGTAGACGCCCTTGCCGGTGCAGCAGACCGTGAATGGGAGGGGTTTGTAGGTGCGACGTTCCCAGGACTCTACGCGATGATCGCGACTGACTACATGAGCCGCTATCCGCTGACACGGGAGCAGCTGGCGCAGGTCGCGGTGAAAAACCATTATAACGGTGCAAGAAACCCGATTGCCCAGTTCCAGCAGGAGATTACTATCGACACCGTGCTCAGGTCATCGCTTGTCGCAGACCCCCTTCGACTCTTCGACTGTTCACCAATCACGGACGGGGCTGCGGCGGTAATCGTTGCACCCCTTGACCGGGCCCGGGAATTTACCGACACCCCAATACGGGTACTCGCGAGTGAACAGGCGAGTGACACCATCACCCTGCATGACCGGAGAGATATTTCGACGCTCGACGCCACGGTGGCTGCAGGACAACGTGCATTTAAAACCGCGAGGATTACCCCGAAAGAGATCGACCTCGTCGAGGTGCATGACTGCTTTACCATCGCCGAGATCTGTGCAATCGAGGACCTAGGGTTCTGTAAAAAGGGAGAGGCCGGAAAGCTGACCGCCGATGGTGTAACCGCACTGAACGGGGACCTGCCGGTCAACACCAGCGGGGGCCTCAAGGCCTGCGGGCACCCGGTGGGAGCAACGGGTATCAAGCAGGTCTACGAAATTGTTACCCAGCTTCGTGGCGATGCAAAAGCCCGCCAGATCGATGGTGCAAAGATTGGAATGACCCATAATGTCGGTGGTACCGGTGCAACGGTTGCCGTGCATATTTTCGGAGTGTGACCTATGTCCGTAGCAAGGTTCTGGAGAAAGATCCCACAGCGGTATAACCTGATCGGAACTATGTGTAAAACCTGCGGGAGACATTTCTTCCCGCCACGTTCATTCTGTCCCGACTGCCGACGCAGCGGTGATATCGTGGAGTACAAGTTCAAAGGCACCGGGAAGGTGGTAACTCATACGATCATCAGGACAGCGAGTGACCAGTTTGAAGACCTCACACCTTATGCCCTTGCAATCGTCCAGCTGGATGAAGGGCCACGTATCACAGCCCAGATCGTCTGCCCTCCCGAAGATGTGAAGATCGGGATGCGCGTAAAGGGAACGTTCCGCCGCATTGCTGCAGACGGTGCAAGCGGGGTTATTTATTACGGCACAAAATATGTGCCTGACGAATAAGAGATCCCCATCTCCCCTTATTTTCCCGCCGTGATCTCATACACGGCATGCCATTTCCCAGGCGAGTACGATCTCACCATGTGTTCGTGGACTTCCGATGGTTGAAACGAACTGATTTTTTCCAGGTGCTCCCCTTCTGAAGACACGAGCGCGTAACAATGAATTGTTCCACCAGGCAGGCATAACCTGAATGCTTCATCCAGGAACTGTGGGGCAAGGAGGGGCAGATTCATCACCACGCGGTTGAATTTCCAGGGCAGGATCCTTGAAAGCCTGCCGGAATCTGCGAGAACTGGCATGACATTGGTACAGTGGTTATCAAGGCAGTTTTCCTTCATCATGATCACTGCAGCGGGATTGATATCAGAGGATACGACGAACCCTGCGCTTTTGCTTAACGAGATGGCAAACGGGCCCACCCCGGCAAACATATCGAGCACCGCCTCCCCCTTTGTCATCTGCTGGAGCACCCGCTGGCGCTCCGTGGCGAGCCGTGGTGAAAAGTAGGCCTCCGAAAGGTCGACAGTAAAACGGTGCCCGTACTCGATGATGAGCGTCCGGGTGGTATGAACCCCAGCCAGGACCTCAAACTCCCGCGTACGGTACTCCCCCTGTACATCACTGGTCGTGGAGAGCACGGTATGGATACCCGGCCGTGATGCCAGGAGGGCTTCTGCCGCGGCTCGGTCGCTTTCCTGAAGTACCGCGATACCACCGATCAGTTCATGGCGTGCCACCGGTAACAACCGTTTTTCATGGGCTTCAAACGAGGCCTGCAACCCACCTTCGCCGGGCCTGGCCAGGGGGAAAAAAATGGTATCTCCTTCGGTAAATGGCTTAAGACTGGTGTCCAGCAGCCCATTTGCAATCAGCTGCTGCCGGGTCTCTTCCCCCTTTTTTTTCGGCACCTGTAATGCCCATTGTTCAACCTTCACCAGTACGACCACCACTAAATCATTTACCCCGGGGACAAAACATTATCTCATGCAGGACTATCTTGAGAGACTTAAGTCCGGGTCTCTTAAAT
>JBAXTR010000269.1:0-3250 GCA_037130095.1 Methanomicrobiales archaeon | reverse complement strand
TGTGGGGCTCGGACGAGTTGCTTGAGAGCAACTCGTTACCTTCGCACCCCATCGCTGCGGTCACTCGGGCCGCTTGGCCCCCAATGGCCCAAAATAGAAATCGGCTGCTTACCGTTATCACTTGCAGCCTGTACGGAAAGGAGGGAGCACAGGTCCGGCTGAGGCCGTACCACCTTCGAGTGCTCCCGCCGCCCTCTCATGAATTATGATAGGTCCTGGGTCGTTGCTCAAAAGCAGAAGAAAAATTATCAGAATAGTGATATGGTCCTGCTGCCAACATAGATCCCGATCGGGTCGCGACCGGCCAAAAGAAACTGCGTCAGACACAATTTCAATAGGCCGGAGATCTCCCGATCACTTGTTCTCGTGGTCCTTAATGAATTCCAGAATGTGGTCCTCGCTCACCCGCCATTCCACGCCGATTTTAATCCCGCCGAGTTCCTTTTTCTGAAGTAACAGCCGGACCGTCTGCACGTTCAGATGGAGCAGGGCCGCGACTTCGTCGGTCGTATAAAATTGTGGGATTTTGGAATCCCTTTTCATATTCATTAGTCCTCCCAGGGGAGCATAATCGTTACTACCGGGTTCATGTCGTCACCTGGCCCGCATATTGCTTTGAAGGTGGCAACTTCTTCATGTTCTCTTAAGATTTTGGACTGGTCCTTTTCACCTGATATCGGCATAAGAAATGCGACATTAAACGAGACCCGATCCGTGTGCCGGGTCTGGCTGGCCATAACCCGGAACACTTGCAGCAGGTCCCACAACCGGCCAATATTACTCTGCCCTGGTAATTCATCGAGGTTACCTGGATCGATGTAATACCATGCTTCGGATGTTAGTGCCACCGGAATTTTGATACCCGCTTCAATGGACAGATTGAGTGGGACCTCAACCAGGACGCCATCCCGCAGGGCCTCGGCCCTCGAATAGACGGAGATAAGGTCTTCACTGGTCCAGAAGGGCGAAGGTGTTGAATTGATCATCATTACACCTCTGCATGATAGCCACAGGCTGGACAGTTATATCCAGCAAGGTAATACACCGACCCGGAGCGTTCCTGTTCGCCCTGGTATTCGATGCCAATCTTCTGATGTTCCGGAGGGACTATTTCACCGCAGTTTTCGCACCGCTCCGAATCATCTGGAATATCCTCCATTATCTTTGAGATATTCCGGTTCTTTTGCATGCAAAACCGGCAGATGCCCTGTCCTTTAGTATAGATCCACGGGCAACGGGGGCATTCTCCATGCTCCCGTAGAATATGCAACGATGAAATATTCTTTTTGATCCGTGCAATCAGAAAGGAGTGGGAGGTCATACCCTCGCCTCCTCAGCATGGTCCCGGTCCCACTGCCTGGAAAACTCTGCAATAGCCTGGTATCTTGATCGGTTTGCCTCTACCACTTTCAGGAGATCTTCGAATTCCCCGGCACATTTTCTGCCGCATATCCGGCAACGGAAGCAATTTTCATAATATTCGTCCTCGATGATATCGAGGTCCTCGGACCTGCAACACATTTCAGGCCACCCCGTAAACTTTGGCGATCTCTTCAGCCTGGTATCGCAGGTCCTGGGCATCAAATTCGAGTGCTGTTGCCTGTTGTTGCAAGTGGTCTGCTTCTTCGCGGAGTGCAACAATTAACAATGCCTCAGCTGCTGGTATCATGCTGGTACCGCCTGGGGTGCTGCCTGCTGGGTTCCTGGCATGAATGGGGTCCATTCAATAGTGGAGATATTCGCGATCTTCCGGATACCTGCGACAATGGCCTTCACCTGCGAGAGTGGAGATATGTATCTCCTGCCTGCGATGGTGTACATCACTGCCCGACCTGAACCGCTGATCCACGCCCGGCCAATCTCTAAAGGTTCACCGGTCCTGTTCCAGACTGGGGCCATATCCCAGACGGTGACCTGTGCCTGGTCCCCGATAAGACGGGAGACATCAGATCTGCAGATCGCTGCCTGTACTATTTTCACATCGATACGGAGCATACCGCCGGAAACTTTCACGCATCCGACATGCTCAATTTGGGGAAAGACTGCGTCAGACATTTCTTTTCACCACATACTATGTCGACTGGCTGAGTTATAAACCAGCGCCGAGCGCGGTGTGAAAGTGTATAACATCACAAGTTATCACAAAATCGCATGTATATAAAACTAACCGGGCCCCTCCGGGAAGGTCCACTGCCGGCCTCCGGCCGTCTCCGAGGCCCTTCCCTTCGGGTATATTGTATCTGGATCTCTGTCGCTTCTTGACGCCTCGACGGCCTGGCCGGCCGTAGTCGGGCGTCTTCGTCGCTGGTGATGGTTTTCCAGATTTATGACGACACGACAGGTTGACTCTCCCGGTCCGCAGCTACGCTTTCGCTCCGCCTTTGACCCGGGAGGTCAACCGGTCGGTCTTCAAGGGCAAGGTAAGACCAATCACAAAGAAACAGTGGCGCCGGGAGCACTAGGAGGTAGCCCGGCATCAGCCCGGGCTTATGCTCCCTACTTACTTTCAGCCAGCGAGTGGAACGAGAGGCTGGCGATTATTTGGTAAAAGAATTGGTAACAATGAAATAGTAAATTTATTAATTGTATACCATGCTGGATCATTTTTTTCGCACACACAGACTATCACGCCTGAAATCCTATCATAAGTCGAAGGACTTGCATAAGGATAATCTTGAATCATTAAAACTAAGGGAAAGGGAATTACTGCTCATTCAAGCTTTAATAGAACAAAAAATTGGCAGTAAAATTCCAACCAAGTTTGGGCAAGCCCACAGCCTTGCCGAAATTCGCAATGTTGTCACTTCAAAACGACGGAGAATCAAATAGCCTGAAAATACTCTGGGTTGGTAAATAAGGTACTTATTTTTAAAACAATGCACATAATTCATACCTGTTTCTGATATCCTGGTCGCCAGTTGTTCTTATTGACCTGGGCCGGGTGGAATATTAAAGGACCCAAAAACGATGTCGCTCCTCGGCACCTCGACCTCGCTTCGCTCGGTAACCGGGTGCCTTCGTCGCTGGCTATGGTGCTCACCCCATCCCCAAACGTATCAAGTTCATTCGGGCCGTCGTAGGTGGCACGGCCTCAGCTGGGCCCCGGCCTCCACAAGTAGCCCGCAAGCGGTAGCGGAAAGCGGGCGATTTTGCAAACCGCGAAGGCTACGGGTCATCAGGCCTGTTGCCCGCGACCTGGCAGGCGATAACGAGGAGCACGCGACGAAGTTATGGCCGTCAGTATCACCCC
>JBAXTR010000268.1:0-3267 GCA_037130095.1 Methanomicrobiales archaeon | reverse complement strand
AAAAGAATGAAGATCGGGTTTATCGACGTTTCCCTGGTCCGGATTTCCTACCGTAGGGACAGATATACAGGCACAAACCACAGACTGCAACACCCAATGACTTCTCTAACTCCTGGAAATATCGGTCACATGCAGCTGCATCGAATCGTGCCTCACGCGATTCGTCACGTAGAAACGGCTTTCCGGTAATGGCATGCTGAGGGCAGATATCCACACAAGCAGTACATTCACCGCACTGCTGTTCAACTGGGGATCCGGTCGGTTTGAGAGGCGCATCAGTAAGAACAGTGATCCACCGGACCCGGGGGCCATGATCAGGGGTGACAAGGAGGCAGCTCTTCCCGATCCAGCCCAGTCCTGCAAGGTGCGCTGCGAGTTTCTGGGAGAATATGCTACTGATGTGATCAACATCCGTGCGTTTTGATGCCGGAACCGGGAGCGTATTAAATCCGGCCCTCTGGAGCACGTTTGCTACCCGCAGCCCAATCTGGTCAAGGGCAATGTTCACGACATCGTAGCTGTTGTGACGGTACAGAATCACGGAAGCAAGGTCATCATCCTGCAGGAGATTGACAATGTTATCCTGTAAGACCATACCAATGGCGATAGCTCTCGGGTACCTGGCTACCCGTTCCCCTCCCTGTCCGATAATAAAATCATGGGCAGAGGATAGGTCAGCAACCCCGAAATAGTCAGCATCGAGCGAATGGGCAAGTGTCCTGATGTGTGCATCCAGATCCATTACTATCAGTTATAGATCGGAAGGATGTGCCGGCATTTTAGAATAGCGGTCAGCCCGGGCAGGGTGCAGGATAGTGCCCTGTACCTGGAGAAAACTTGGGACCAAAAGACAAAATTATCATCTCCCACGGCACCCTACATTTCATTCCATGTACGGGACTGATGAGAAGCGGGTACTACTGGTAGTTGCCTCGCTCGCATCCTTCCTCGTCCCGTATACCGTATCTTCGCTGAATGTTGCACTGCCGGCAATTAGTGCTTCGTTTGGCATTGATGCAGTTATGCTTGGCTGGGTCACTTCGGCCTATCTCCTGACGGCGGCTATCTGCATTGTCCCGTTTGGTAAGCTCGCGGACACCTATGGCAGGAAGCGGTTTTTCATCCTCGGAAATATCCTGTTTGCATTAGGATCACTCCTTGCTGCGGTCGCATGGTCGGGCCCCGTTATTATTACAGCGCGGGTCATCCAGGCACTCGGGGGTGCCATGGTATTTTCCACCTCGATTGCCATTGTCACTTCCGTTTTCCCACCTGGGGAACGGGGCCGGGCAATCGGGATTATCACGGCCACGGTGTATGCCGGACTTTCCCTCGGGCCGTTCATTGGTGGCGTCCTCACCTACCATATCGGGTGGCCGAGCATCTTCCTGGTCAATATCCCCCTCGCAATACTCGTGATCGCGCTCACCGTGCTCTACATTCCCGGGGAATGGAAGGAAGCGGACACCAGGCGTTTCGATCTGCCCGGTGCTGCGCTCTACAGCGTAATGTTGTTTGGTTGCATCTATGGTCTCACCCTGCTGCCGTCTGATTCAGGTATTTTCTGGATGCTGCTCGGTCTTTTGGTCCTCGCCCTGTTTATCTGGTGGGAGCAGCGCGTACCAGCGCCGATGGTCGAGATCGGGTTGTTCCGGAGGAGTCCGGTCTTTCTGTTTTCGAACCTGGCGGCACTGATTAACTACGCCATGGTCTTTGCCGTGGGGTTCCTGCTCAGCCTGTACCTCCAATACAATCGAGGGATCGATCCCCAGACTACAGGGTTGATCCTCATCGCCCAGCCGGTCGTTCAGATGGTCGTATCCCCAGCTGCAGGCCACCTCTCGGACCGGATCGAACCCCGGATCCTTGCAACTGCCGGAATGGCCTGCACCACGGCAGGTCTCGGTGTCCTGGTCTTGCTCACCCCATCGACACCGCTTATCATTATCGTCGCAGGGCTAGTCATTCTCGGTCTCGGGTATGGGCTTTTCTCCTCGCCGAATACCAATGCAATCATGAGTTCCGTAGAGGTTCGCTACCTGGGTCTTGCATCCAGCATGGTTTCCACCATGAGGGCAATCGGCCAGATGCTCAGTCTTGCCATCGCGATGCTCGTATTTTCCGCGATTATCGGGTCGGTCCCTATTTCCCCTGCTGTATTTCCTGAACTACAGAAAAGTGTCAATATCGCATTTACGGTCTTTTTCATTCTCGGCCTGATAGGTATCGCTGCATCGTATGCCAGGGGAACGGGCCGGGCAGGTCACTGAAACCCCATGAGACTGGTAACGGGAAAGAGGACAGGATAGTTCTTTTCCAGGTGGAGAGGGACCCTTGCCAGGTAGGTAGATAATCTATTGAATTCGGGGCTGAACCGGTTAAATGGGTGTTACCCGGTGTGAGGGATTTGAAATTTCCGCTTCCTGTCACACCTTACAGGTATGTAAATTCCTTTTCAACAACACCATAATCCCCGCACAAATTGCAAGCAGGGGCCCTCCGATAAAACCACACCAGAACAACAACCCGAGGAACCCTAATATTATGAATTTAAGAGCGGTAACGGAGGAGGCCGGCCCTCTAACCTGTCCGCTGATCGAGATTTTAAGCAACAATATTCCCAGGATAACCGGAACTACTGTAAAAATCAGGGAGACAAGGACCTGAGGAACATACCCGGTTAACGATACAGCATGAATCAACTGCATGGTTGTAACCGCTGCTCCGCCAACATAAAACAGCCCGGCAGTGACACCAGTCCATACCGGCAGGTCTAATGATAACCCGGTTTTTTTCTGGCGGATCCAAAGGATCACCATGCCGGCAATCACTACGACAAAAAAGGGTGCGATCACTACCGGGAGCGACTGTCCTTCCCATGTATGAATTCCAATGACGGAATAGGGAATGGTAAGCCATTCAACAACGGTAAACTGCTCGAGGGAACCTGGTGCAAGGCTGTATTTTCCCCCCTCGTTTCCATAGACTGCAATATAATAGTCCCCGGGCACCGTGATGTTCTCATTGAAATGTGCAACTTCGTACACCGGCTGGGGAGTAAACGGTTCAAATGAGGGGCGGCCGGGCTTTGAGCCGGGTATCAGCTTCGCGCCCGAACCGGAAGGAATTTCAACAAACTTTGGGACCTCGCCGGATGTTGTAATCCCGGGCCCGATAATTACCAGTGAAGGTACCATGGAATCCTGCCCCGGGACCTGGAGGGAGCCAGAAAGTACCTGCCCGTTTTCCATGGAGAACTGGTAATAC
>JBAXTR010000267.1:0-3268 GCA_037130095.1 Methanomicrobiales archaeon | reverse complement strand
GTTAGGAATATTTGCTCCCCTTACTGCGTGACGATAAAAATTGTGCCGGTTTACTATTTTACCGATAGGGATCTTGGCCTTTGGATTCCATTGTGGTCCTTTTGCCCCTTTTTTTGGCATTATTAACCCATTAGTTATCAGGCTAAAGATTGTGGAATGGTACCGGTCGATACAACAATATAGCCAGACCTTGATAGTCCACTGGACCCCTCTGAGTTAGACACTTTTAATTTAACCGAATACAATCCGGCTTTTAAGTAAATATGGCTGGGATTCTGTTCTGTTGAGGTTGAACCGTCCCCAAATGTCCATAACCATGAGGTAGGCGAATTTGTGGATTTATCGGTGAATTGAACCATGAGCGGATATATTCCAGATGTAATTGATGCGGAGAAACTAGCTTTTGGGGGGTTTGTTGGAACAACTGTAGTTGGAATTGTGGTTGGGTGGGTAGTTGAGATAGTTGTTACAATAGTAGTTGGAACCGAAGTGGGTTGACTCGTTGGGACAGTAGTAACAATTGTTGTTGGAACCGTGGTAGGTTTAGTTGTGGGGGTAATCGTGGGAGTAATAACGGAATTAGAAACAACAATGTATCCAGACCTCGAAAGGCCATTTGTCCCCGATGGGTTCGACACTTTTAATTTAACCGAATACATCCCCGCTTTCGCATACGTATGGATAGGGTTCTGTTCTGTTGAGGTTGAACCATCCCCAAATGTCCATGACCATGATGTGGGTCCTCCAGATGACCTATCTGTAAATTTTACGGAGAACGGGGCATTTCCTGATAAGGGGGCAGCTGTAAAGTTTGCTTTTAGTAAACCATCACTAGGAGTCAGATATTTTTGGTAAATTGTTGTGATTTCAACCGGAGCCAATGCTCGGTTGTATATGAATACTTCATCGATTGTGCCGTTAAGGTAATCCCCGATATTAGGATAATGGCTTTCAAATTGTGTCCCTGATCCTATGTTTAAATCGGTATTGGCATTTACAACATTTGTGGTTATTGCCCCAACTAAATTTCCATTCACATAGAACTTTTTAGTAATTCCGTCAAAGGTACCTGTCAGGAAATACCACCGGTTAGTATCCACCGGACTGAAAAATAAGTGATTATAATTAGATCCTGAACCTGTAAAAAATGAAAAATTATTTGAGTGAATACCAGAGGCTCCGCTGTCAATTTTTATATATTGTAGGCAAAATCCTTTGTATTCACTTCCTTTATTGATATCCTTCGTAATAACATGTTGATAATCATCTCCCGTCCCATTAATTTTAACCCATGCTCCTACCGTGAATGATGAAGGATTTAATGGTGGAGAATTGGGAATATTCACATAGGCTGATTTTCCATTAAAAACTAATCCGGCTCCCTTTATGCCGGTCATA
This sequence comes from Methanomicrobiales archaeon, assembly GCA_037130095.1. Taxonomy (GTDB): domain Archaea; phylum Halobacteriota; class Methanomicrobia; order Methanomicrobiales; family Methanospirillaceae; genus CAIKOD01. The sequence continues at coordinate 1,870 of JBAXTR010000267.1, read as the reverse complement.
CTAGATGCACCGTGAATTGTTCCAGAATGTCCATTCCCTGAATCATCTCTTGCAGTACCGTTATTGAATGAATAATATGCAATCAGTCCATTGGTAGGCAATTCGGTTATTGGAATTATCGGAACTGTTGTAGGAACTGTAGTTGGCGGGGTAGTTGGAGTTGTCGTCCGTACGGTTGTTGGTACGGTTGTGGGAATTGTTGTGGGTATTGGTTTTGGATAAGGGTACTGTCCGAAATAATTCCCTGGGGGGGAAATACGGCAAGCAAAAACATCCATGTTTGATGAATAAGAAGGATAATATCCCGTGGCCTTCCCACAACCACATTGGGCGGAATTATACCAGATCATGTATGTGTAGTGACCTACATCATACCAATGCCCAGTAGTACTGCTACTATCTCCAAATGGCCCATAAATAAAGTTTTTTTTCTCCGAACCCCATGAATTTATAGCGTCGGTCCAGGTATAATGTCCTGATGTTCCCATGAATAAAATTTCACCAGCATCCGAGTGTTGAAATAAGGCATTTTTTGCAAGATAATTAGCCCATTCCTGCGCACCACTTTCAAGCGAGTCAGAATAAACCAATGGTGGACTACCTACTTCTGCGCGGTATTTATTCATCACGGAAAGAATTTCTGCATTACTTGAACCTGCAGTTGTTATTGAACAGAGAACCAAAAATGCAAAAAAAAGACTAATAACGACACGAGCAAATAACCCCATATTTCCCCCTTCAAGTATCTGATCATTCGGTTTAGTGATGATAACCATATCGATTAGCTTTCCTAACCGTAATTTTTTCATAAAGTGAAATGAGATCCGTTTTCGATTCATGGACCTTAATAACGATTTATAAGATATTCGTGTCATTAGCGAAGAATTAAAGCCCCTACACCTAGTGACAGAACCGGGGCATACTATAAAGCCGGGAAAGTTATAACTATGCCCGTAAACGTCAGGAGAAGTCTTTTAACTTGTCCGATTTTGGGATAAGGGAATTTACCGATAATGATAACTGGACCAATATGAAACCGGGGAAAAAGAAATACCTTTTCCACACGTCCAGAGGATTAGATTAAAGTTACGAAATGACGAAAACTTAATTAAAAATTTAGTTGGACTAGTTACAGGGGACAGATAATGTCAATAGAATGCGGTGATGATAAAACAATTGCAGAATATTCGAGTTACTCTTTTTTTATCTATTCTTCTAACGTGAACCATCCATATTTTTGTAATTTTGTAAAGTTTGAGAGACAAGTATTTTACAATATCGGTACCCAGATTATTATTTCTCCAGGAAAAAGAATTCATAAAATATCCATTGAAACTGATAAATTTCTAATCAAAACCCTTGAAGGCGGGATATACGAATTTTATCAGACGCCGACGTTGGAACGACTGATGAAAGAGATGGTTTTGCTCACAAAACCACAACCTCTCTGGATTCCCGATTTGATTTATAATTCTATTAGTTTCAAGTTTCCCACACTACCTCAACCAGTTATTGCTTTTATCGACCTTAATTCATTTATTAATGAGTGCATTTCTAAAATTAATCGAGAAGCAATTAATGAAATCGGGTTGGATGATATTCCAATAGTTTTGATCGAAAAAAAGAAGGAATTAGGGAGTTATGGTAAATGGAAAATCCCGATAGAAAGATATTCACATCAAACCAGTAAAAAACAAGAAAGTGCTCCACTATCAAAAGTTGTAAACAATACTGCTAAAAGCCTTGAAAGAGTTGGAACTATGGATTACTTAAAATAATTGTCCGGAATGCAAGCAGGTTACACGCCCATACCGCAGTAATACCCGACTTCTAGGATGGCATCGAATATTCGCTCTGTGATGCTACATAC
>JBAXTR010000266.1:0-3286 GCA_037130095.1 Methanomicrobiales archaeon | reverse complement strand
TCCCGCAATTCCTGCATTTCCAGTATGTCATGGCTGATTTTTTAAAGACCGTGCCGAGGGTGACATTTGCAAGTAGTTTCCGGTACCGCTGTTCATGATGTGCTTCGACGGTTGCAACCTCCCGGAATATGTGTGCAGCAATCGAAAAGCCCTCTTTATCTGCAACAACCGCAAATCCCGGGTACAAGGTGGTCCATTCAAGCTTCTCTCCCTCAGCTGCCGCCAGTAAATTTTCCGCGGTTGTCCCGATCACACCAGCAGGGTACGAAGCGGTAATCTGGGCTTCCCCACCTTCAAGGAGGGAAAAATAGAGCTTGGCGTGCTCCCTCTCGTTTTCAGCTGTTTCCTGGAATATTGCAGAGATCTGCTCATACCCTTCTTTCTTTGCAACGGATGCAAAAAATGAGTACCTCGTTCTTGCCTGTGATTCTCCGGCAAATGACGCAAGAATATTTTTTTCCGTCTGTGAGCCTTTCAGATTCATGTAATTACCTGTACACGATGATGAGCTGATGATTTTATAACTCTTTGCCATCCCGGGGTAGGAAATTGTACCGCCATCTGTTTATCTATGGCGGGGTAATATTACCCCTATTTGAGGTTTTTTTTAATAATTCGATGATAGTATGGGTTTTTTTATCGGGGCTACATGAAATAAAAAAAACCGTGCAACAAAAGAAATAAATAGCCACAAAATACTGTGTCTCACAGGTGAAAAAAAATGCCATCCTTTGCATGTATTGGTAAGGACTGTAAATTTGAAGCCTCCGCTCCTACGGAAGCTGAGCTGATGACCAAGATTACGGAACACGCAAAAACCGTCCATCACCTGGACCCAATGCCGCCGGATATGCTGGTCAAGGTGAAAGCTGCGATTAAAAACTGAACCCTTCATTTTTCAGAAGGATTTTTTCAACCCTGGTGAAGTGCCCGACGGGAGGAGGCAGGTCGTGTATTGGTACACGAACAGGTACAGGGTGGGATCAATCACCTTTAACCACCAGCGAAACCGAAGGAGAACAAGGGAAAATCCATATGTGACCGGTATTGGAGGCAGTTACCCCGTCTCATAACATAGTTATCAGAGGAATACATGACACAGATTTACAGCAAAAATGAGATCAAACAGGCATTCCTGAAACTGATGGAAGAAGACCCGGAGTTCGATGCAGAGATTAAGCTGATTGCTGCAATCAGCAAATCCCCGGGTTTCGTTGACTTCATCACAGACCCGAAGTTTGTTGAAATTATAACAGACCCGGTTTTCGTCGAAATTATCACCGATCCGGAACTCGTTGAAATCATCACAAACCCGGGGTTTGTTGAAATTATAACAGACCCGGAGTTCCTTGCAAAGGTAAACGTGAAATGAAGAAATATCTACCAAATCAAGGAAAATAAACCACCATTCTCTTTTTAAGCAAGACAGATTAGGGCGTTGGCTTACAAGTAATGATAATTTGCCGTTTACAGTGCGGGCATTTTAATTCAGTTTCAACAGATGCACTGATATCAAACAAATCTTCTGAAATTATATTGGGTTTTACAATCCCATTACAAACGGGGTCTGGTGATAATAATGGGTTGATGAACGTGTACGGTTGGAAGCCAGGTCTGTTAGTGTCTCACTGCAACCGTTAGAGCATGTTTCATCCTTAGGCAATACCCTGGTACAAGGATCTCAATGCCGAAAGGTATGTGTTGCAGGACAGACAATGGAGTGCAATGCCTGATGTGCTCCGGGTCCTCTATGTCGATGACGAGCAGGATCTCCTTGATATCAGCAAGCTGTTCCTAGAGGAATCCGGGAATTTTTCTGTAACGACCATAGATTCCGCACCTGCTGCCATATCACTTCTCAGCAGGGAAAAATTCGATGCAATAATTTCAGATTACCAGATGCCGGAGATGGATGGCATCCAGTTCCTCATCGAAGTGCGGGCGAAATTCGGAAAGATACCATTTATCCTGTTCACTGGTAAAGGCAGGGAAGAGATTGTTATCCAGGCCATTAATAACGGTGCTGACTTTTATCTCCAGAAAGGCGGGGATCCGACTGCGCAGTTCGTTGAGCTCGCTCACAAGGTCAAAAAAGCAGTTGAAGGAATCCGGGCAGGTGAAACTATCCGGACATCCTCTGAACAGCTTACCAAATCTGAAGCAATCCTCTCTATCAATAAGGTTGAGATCGATACGCAGAAGGCAGAACTCAGGAGAGTTAATTACGAACTCATGGAATCGCGGGACAAGTATCTCGACCTGTACGAATTTGCCCCGCTGGCCTATTTTATGCTCAGTGACAAGGCACTGATTATAGACGTCAATCTCGCAGGAGCTACACTTCTCGGTTTAGAGAGGGGTAAACTGGTAAAGGCACCATTCAGTAAATTTTTATCAGGAAAAGATTCCGATCAGTGGTACCAGTATTTCAGGAATGTACTGAAGCAGGATAACAAACAGGTCTGCACCCTCACCCTCAAACGAGCAGATGGCCCTACCTTCCCGGCACGACTGGAAAGCATCCGGCTCACCGGGGAACCCGATGTAGTAACAACCGTGCGGGTTGCAATCAGCGATATCAGTGATATCCGGAACGCGAACACGGCCCTGGAAGAAAGCGAGGAGAAGTTCCAATCGCTCTATATGCACATGATTGAAGGCGCAGCCCTGCATGAAATTATCTATAATAACCAGGGCCTCCCCGAGGACTATGTTATCCTTGAAACCAACCCTGCATTCGAGAAGCAGCTTGGCATCACCAGAGCTCTGGTTATCGGGAAGACAAGCAGGGAGGCGTATGGTGTCGATACACCGCCTTACCTTGATACCTATGCAAGAGTGGTAATGACGGGAGTGCCTGAGGTCTTTGAGACGTATTTCTCCCCGCTGGCTAAATATCTCTCAATCTCGGTATACCGTCCGGGCAAAGGCAGGTTTGCCACAATCTTTGGAGATATCACCGAACGGAAAATGGCAGAGCGGGAACTGCGCGAGAGCGAAGGTCTGGTCAAAACAGTAGTAAGCAACCTGTACGGCGTCGTCTTCTCCGTTGATAAGGAGGGGGTCTTCCTCCTCTCTGACGGAAAGTCTCTTTCGTCTCTGGGACTTACTCCCGGCCAGGTTGTCGGGCAATCCGTATTTGATGTGTACAAAGAGATACCTGAAGTTATTGAGGGCATGAAAACCGCGTTGTCAGGAAAGCTCTGGTCGGGGATCGTTCGTGTGCAGGATATTTTCTTCGATACATTTGTCACACCCGTTTTCGATAGTTCCGGAATGGTTTCGG
>JBAXTR010000265.1:0-3292 GCA_037130095.1 Methanomicrobiales archaeon | reverse complement strand
AACGGTACATTAAAACCCCATGATTGTGGTACTCTTGAAAGTACAAGCGGAAATGGGATCATGGAACGACGTTATCTTCTAGGAAACGAGGCAATAGCTCATGCCTGTCTTGAATCACCCGTAGATTTTATCTGCGGATATCCTGGAACACCTTCATCGGAGGTCGTGGACATCCTGCGGGAGCAGCCGGAACGCCACTATTATATTGAGTGGTCCGTGAACGAAAAAGTAGCACTTGAAAACGCCCTTGGTGCTGCCTGGTGCGGTATCCGTGCGCTATGCACGATGAAACATGTCGGCCTGAACGTGGCTGCGGACCCCCTCATGACAAGCAGTTATACCGGTGTAACCGGCGGGCTCGTGGTCATGAGTGCTGATGACCCGTTCGCGCACAGTTCCCAGAATGAACAGGACAGCCGGATATATGCAAAGTTCGCAAAGATCCCATGCTTTGACCCTGGTAGTATACAGCAGGCCCATGACATGGTCAGGGACGCCTTCGGGTTTTCTGAGGAGACCGGCCTACCCGTGCTGTTCCGCCCTACCACCCGTATCTGTCACTCAAAAGGGGATGTAACCCTCGGGGATGTGCGTGTATCTGAGCGCACCGGGCAATTCAACAAGGACCCCCGGCAGTATGTTGTCATCCCGGCCCATACCCGTGTCCTGCATAAAAAACTGAATGAAAAACAAGGTACTATTAAAAAAAGGCTTGTAGAGTTGGGCTATAACACGGCTGAAGTGAGGGGCCGGGATGCCATAATCGCAAGCGGGATCGCAGTATTGTACGTTTCCGAAATTATACCTGCGACAACGTCATTCGCGAAAATCGGTGCGTACCCCATTGACGAAGAATGGCTGAAAGAGTTCGTCCGCCAGCATGACCGGGTACTGGTAATAGAGGAATTGTCCCCGTTCGTGGAGGAAGAAGTACTACATGTTGCCGGGAACGTCCCGGTCTATGGTAAGAAAAGCGGAAATGCACCCTATGAAGGGGAACTATCCCCGGCCGCAGTTGGCAGGATCATGAAATCCGCCGGATTCGGGATGGATGAAGAATTTCCGGTGGCAAGTCCCCTGCCGGATGTTCCTCCCAGGCCCCCAATCCTTTGTGCCGGCTGCATGCACAGGGCTGCATTTTACGCGATCAAAAAAGTCTTCCGTGAGGGTATATTTCCAAGCGATATCGGGTGCTATACTCTTGGGCTTCAGCTTGGAGGTGTCGATACCACCATCTGCATGGGTGCATCCATCACCGTGGCGAGTGGTATTGCCCATTCCGGCGAAAAGCGGGATGTTGTCTGCACTATCGGGGACTCCACATTCCTTCACACCGGGATACAGGGCCTGATGAACGCGGTATATAATAATGCGACTATCACGGTGGTGATCCTTGATAACCGGATCACGGCGATGACCGGCCACCAGCCAAATCCCTCAACCGGGGTAACAGCATGCGGGGTTCCCGTTCCGCCCGTTTCACTTGAAGCAATCTGCAGATCATGTGGCGTATCATTTGTCGAGACCGTAGATCCATCGAACCTTACCATCCTGGTTCACGCTTTAAAAGAAGCAAAAGCCCGGCCAGGTGTAAAAGTTATAATTGCACGGCACCCTTGCGTTATATCTGCAAGGCGGGCCGGGATATCGAGGCGGCCTTACGAGGTCGATAGTGAGAAGTGTACCGCCTGCGGGAGCTGTATCCGGTTCGGATGCCCTGCAATAGAAATGGCCGGCGAAAAGGCATTAATCACGAGCGGGTGCAACGGGTGTTCCCTGTGCGCACAGATATGTCCGTCAGGGGCTATTCTGCCGGGGGAAAAGAAATGAAGGAGAGCTACGATATCCTGGTGGTCGGTATCGGCGGGCAGGGGACAATCCTCGCATCGAATATCCTTGGAGATGCCTGCATGATTGAAAACCGCCAGGTGAAAGGGGCAGAGACGCATGGCATGGCACAACGGGGTGGTTCCGTTGAAAGCCATATCAGGATTGACGGGAGATTTGGCCCGCTGATTGCACCTGGTACAGCAGACCTTATTATTGCATTCGACATGCTTGAGGCATTCCGCTACTCATTTTACCTCCGGCCGGGTGGGAAACTAATCACCAACAGCCGCCTTGTTGTACCGACTTCCGTATTCATGCAGGGCCTCCCTGTCCCGACCGACAAGGAGATCCTCGGACGCCTTTCTGGTTACGAGCTCTGTGTAATAGATGCCGAAGGTCTCGCAAAGCAGGCTGGCAGCCTGCTTACCCAGAACATTGTCATGATGGGGGCCGCATCCCATTTCCTTCCGTTAAAAACAGAGTCGCTGGTCAAGTCCGTAAGCCGGCTCGTGCCACCGAAAACACTTGAGACCAACCTGAAGGCATTCGAACTGGGAAGAACTGCAGGCAGTTCCTGTTGACCGGGGCCCGGGGATCGTTGTGAACGAAAGGGATCTCGGACTGTACCTGGAGGATAGGATTTACCATGGGGATGCGACCCGGCTGATGCCGGACCTCCCCAGCTCCAGTATTGACCTTATTGTCACTGACCCACCGTTTGCCATTGATTTCCGTGCACAACGCCTGAATTATAACCGGACCGGGTCCAACGTCCTTGAAGGGTACCAGGAGATATCGGGCGATGAATATGAATCATTTACCCGTGAATGGATGTCAGAGGCCTTTCGTATCCTGTCCCCCTCGGGAAGCATGTACGTATTCTCCGGGTGGAACCACTTAAAAGACATCCTCGGCGGTCTTGACCAGGCTGGTTTTACCACGCAGAACCACCTCATATGGAAATACCAGTTCGGGGTCTTCACAAAGAGAAAGTATGTGACAAGCCATTACCATATCCTGTTTGTTGTTAAAGACCGGAAACGGTATACCTTCAATAAAGTGGAGCATTATCCCGAGGACGTATGGGATATAAAACGTGAATACTGGAAAGGGAGGAAAAAAACCCCGACGAAACTTCCCTCAGAAATCGTCCGGAAAATTCTTCGTTTTTCGAGCAACCCCGGCGATATCGTGCTGGACCCGTTCCTTGGATCCGGGACGGTTGCCGTCACTGCAAAAGAGATGGGGCGGCACTATATCGGCTTTGAGGTTGTTGAGGACTACCTTTCGTTCGCGAATGAACGTCTCTCTGAAATAGGCTGGAACTCTTACACCGGTACCTGATCCTCCAGGAGGATTATCGTGGTCCCTGGAAAACCTGGAGGACTGCCCGCTCTTCAATAAAAATGAACGCTGAGGGGGAGATTTGAACTCCCGAGGGGCTGGACGCCCCACAGGCTTT
>JBAXTR010000264.1:0-3295 GCA_037130095.1 Methanomicrobiales archaeon | reverse complement strand
TCTCTGACGTGATCGTGAAGGAAGCCCGGGACCTTGGGCTCTACAGGAGTATCACGGATAATGGGGCAGGCGGTATCTCCTGTTCGGTCGCCGAGATGGCAAAGGAATGTAACGGGTGCAGGGTATCCCTCGATAAGGTGCCGCTGAAGTACCCCGGGATGGCCCCCTGGGAGATCTGGATATCCGAGTCGCAGGAACGGATGACCCTTGCTGTACCACCAGGAAATCTGGATGTTTTCATGGAGCTGATGGGGCGGCGTGAGGTGGAGGCAACTGTCATCGGGGAATTTACCAACACCGGCAGTTGCGTTGTGGAATTCCACGGCACCGTGGTGATGGATATCGAGCTTCGGTTCCTTCACGACGGACTTCCGAAAAAGCACCTGAAGACCTCCTATACAGAAAAAACGTATCCCGAACCGGTAATATCCTGTCCCGATCGCCTTGATGCACTCTTACTCTCAATGCTTGGGCGGAAGAACATATGTTCAAAGGAGTTCGTATCCGTCCAGTATGACCATACGGTCCAAGGGGGTCATGTGCTTGGACCTGTGCAGGGAAAGGGACGCGTGCAGGCAATGGCAACCCTGACAAAAGTGGTCCCCGGTTCAAAGAAAGGTGTCGGGCTATCCCAGGGAATGTTCCCCTCGTATGCAGAGATCGACCCGTATCGTATGGCTGCTGCCGGGATTGATACGGCGATCCGCGGGCTTATTGCAATGGGTATACCGCTGGATGCGATTGCCATTCTCGATAACTTCTGCTGGTGTTCGTCAGACGACCCTGAACGCCTCGGGCAGCTGAAACGTGCAGCAAAGGGGTGCTACGATGTTGCGACGGCATTCGGTACCCCATTCATCTCGGGTAAAGACAGCATGTACAATGATTTCTCCGGGTTCGATGCGGAGAATAACCCCGTGAAAGTCTCGGTCCCACCTACCCTTCTCATCTCCTCGATTGGCATCCACGAGGACGTGGTGCAATCCGTGTCTGTTGATGCGAAAATTGAGGGTGACCTGGTCTACGTAATCGGGGAAACACGGGAAGAACTGGGGGGGTCTGAGTATTTTGCCTATCTTGGATATGCCGGGAACCAGGTGCCTGCCCTGGACCCGGTAATCGTTAAAGCACGGTATGAGCTGCTGACGAATGCCATCCGGCATGGTCTTGTTGCATCTGCCTGTCCTGTTACCGCCGGGGGACTTGCAATAACCCTTGCCAGGGTTGCCATTGCCGGGAGGCTTGGAATGGCCCTTTCGATACCTTCAGGGATGCGACCGGATTATTTCCTGTTCTCCGAGTCGCTCGGCCGGGTTGTCGTGACCATTTCCCCGGGTGACCGGGACTTGTTCGAAAAGATCATGGGGGCGGATGCTCTCCTGCTTGGTAATGTAACCGGGGTCAACCTGTGGATTGGTGGAAAGGATCTCCTGCTGGAGATCCCGGTCAGTGAACTTGAGAATGCCTACAAGGCACCTTTTAAGGAGTACTGAACCATGACCGCTGTAAATCCCCGTTTAAAACAATCTCTCGTGCCGGACACCTCATCCCTCCCGGACATGGTTGAAGGAAAAGCCCTTATAATGAGTGGATTCGGGATTAACTCCGAAATGGAAACGCAGGAGGTCCTGTTAAGGGCAGGGATGGGATCGGATATCGTCCATATCAATGACCTGGTTGACGGAAGAACTGAACTCGGGCAGTACCGCCTGCTGGTATTCCCCGGGGGTTTTTCCTATGGTGATGATACCGGGGCCGGGAATGCGTTTGCCAACAGGGTCCGTAATAACCTCTGGAAGGATGTTGAAGGATTCCTTGAGGGGGATAACCTTGTCCTCGGTATCTGCAACGGGTTCCAGATCCTTGCAAACCTCGGGTTAGTGCCGGCGTTTGACCATCATTATAAACGGGATATCGCGCTCATGCCTAACCAGAAAGGCGTGCTCGAATGCCGGTTTGTCACCCTGAAACCTGCTGCTGACAACCTCTGGACAAAGGGGATCGAACATATTTTCTGCCCGGTTGCCCATGGAGAAGGTAATTTTTCCTGTTCACCCGAGACCCTCCGGCGTCTCAGGGACCAGAAGATGATCGCCTTTACCTACTGCCGGGAGGACTTATCACCCGCGGATGGGGAATATCCCTACAATCCCAATGGTTCGGTTGGCGATATCGCTGGTATAACATCGGCCGATGGCAAGGTTCTCGGCCTGATGCCGCATCCTGAACGGGCGATGGAATTTGTCAACCTCTATGACTGGCCACTCCGGAAAGAACAGATGAAACGAAAGGGTGTGCCAGTACCCACCGCGTCGTTAAACATGCAGTTATTCCGGAATATCGTGGACTATTTCCGGTGATTATTTTTCAGCATATACGAGAAAACTCCAGGATCTGAGTCAGCCGGTGTTTCCTCTACATTCAGCCGGACCTGGCTGGTTTACGAAAAAAATCAGCGGTTGATATGAACCACTTTTGCCGGGGGGAACCCGTTGAAGTAGGTGGACGAGGCGTGGGAATAAGCCCCGATATTTTCTGAATAAACTAAGTCCCCTATATCAAGTTCAGGCAGCTCCGCGCTTAAGGTAATCGTATCAAAGGCGTCACAGGTTGGTCCGAACACGGCAGAAATCTGCGTTTCCCCCTCCTTAAAAGCAAGGACCGGGTATGTGGTATGGTCAAATACCTGCCCGGAATAGGTGTGGTAAACGCCGTCATTGATGTAATATGATGGCTTTCCGTCGCGGAATGCCTTACCGATAACCTTGGCGACGAGTGTACAGGCATTGGCCACCAGGAACCTTCCCGGCTCTGCAAGGACCTGCATATCAGGGGGAAACAGCCTTTTAATCTCGGTGTTAAGTTGTTTTGCCAGGATTTTAAAGGATTTTACCTCGGGGTGGTACTTCACCGGGAACCCGCCACCGATATCCAGGATCCTGATTTTCTCCCCTGTCCTTGTCTCTGTCTCACTGATGATATTCTCTGCCAGGTGCAGGGCCTGGACATAATTATCGAAATTCGTGCACTGGCTTCCGACGTGAAAACTCAAACCCTCAACAACCAGGCCCATGTCAAATGCCTGTGCAATCAGGTCAACCGCTTCACCCGGGTCAGCCCCGAACTTTGAGGAAAGTTCGACAACAGAACCGGTATTGGGGACCCGTATCCGCAATACAAGGCCGGCATGGGGTGCATGCTGCCTGATTTTTTTCAACTCTTCGCTATTATCGAACGTGACAAGGGGGTTGTATTGATCGAGGGCTTTTAATGTCTCTATCGGCTTGATGGTATT
>JBAXTR010000263.1:0-3298 GCA_037130095.1 Methanomicrobiales archaeon | reverse complement strand
GGGCAGGCATTATCAGTGAGGAGCTTGCCGGTAAACAACTCTTCATGGATTCTGACGAGGAAGAGCAGGCACGTGGAATTACCATCGATGCAAGCAACGTCTCGATGGTCCACGAATACAATGGTCAGGAGTACCTGATCAATATGATCGATACCCCCGGACACGTGGACTTCGGTGGCGACGTTACCCGTGCCATGCGGGCTGTTGACGGGGCTGTTGTCCTTGTCGATGCGGTTGAAGGGACAATGCCCCAGACCGAGACCGTTCTTCGCCAGGCATTAAAGGAACAGGTCCGACCCATCCTGTTCATCAATAAAGTCGACCGGCTGATCAATGAACTCAAGGTGGATGAGATGGAGATGCAGATCCGCCTCGGGAAAGTGATTGACAAGGTCAACAAGCTGATTAAGGGAATGAACGAGGAGAGCTACAACAATGGCTGGAAGCTTGATGCATCAAAGGGGACCGTGGCATTCGGTTCAGCACTGTATAACTGGGCTGTATCAGCACCCTACATGAAAAAGAGCGGTGTCTCGTTCAAAGATGTCTATGACAAGTGTAAAGCCGGGGATATGAAGAGCCTGGCACAGAGCAGCCCGCTCTCTGAAGTGTTACTGGATATGGTAGTTACGCACCTGCCAAACCCGAAGGATGCGCAGAAGCGTCGTATCGGTGTGATCTGGCATGGTGATAAGGAAAGCCCCGAAGGGAAAGCCATGCTTACCTGTGATCCAAACGGGCCGGTCTCCATGATGGTCACCGATATCTCGTTCGATCCCCATGCGGGTGAAGTAGCAACCGGCAGGTTGTTCTCTGGAAAAATGAAGCGTGGCGATGAAGTATACGTAATGGGCACAGCCGGAAAGTCTAACCGCCTTCAGCAGGTTGGTATTTTCATGGGACCTAAGCGGGTCGAAGTTGATGAACTGTTCTGCGGAAATATTGCAGCGGTTACCGGCCTTCGGGATGCAATTGTCGGCTCGACCATAACCTCCCTGATGAATATTACCCCGTTCGAGTCCCTGAAGCATTACAGTGAACCCGTCATGACCGTTGCGGTCGAAGCAAAGAACATGAAGGACCTGCCAAAACTGGTCGAAGTGCTCCGGCAGGTAGGAAAAGAAGATCCGACCCTCCAGGTTGCCATTAACGAGGAGACCGGGGAACACCTCATTGCAGGGATGGGGGAACTCCACCTTGAGATTGTCACGGGCAGGATCAAGCGTGACAAGGGCGTGGAAATTATCACTTCGGAACCAATCGTTGTGTACCGTGAGACCGCCGTCCAGAAGGCAGGACCCGTGGAAGGAAAATCCCCGAACCGTCACAACCGGTTCTACCTCGTACTCGAACCACTATCTGACGAAGTCGTGGCCCTGATCAAGAATGGGGGGGTCTCGATGAACCAGACCGCCCTCGAACGGAGAGATATTCTCGTCAAGGCTGGCATGGAAAAGGATGAGGCCAAGAGCGTCAAGGACATCAAGGGTACATCCATGCTTATCGATATGACGAAAGGTATCCAGTACCTGAACGAGACCATGGAACTGATCATTGAAGGTCTTCACGAGGCTCTTGCGGGTGGTCCTCTCGCAGACGAACCCGTCCAGAACTTAAAAATCAGTCTTGTTGATGTCAAGCTCCACGAGGACGCCATTCACCGCGGACCTGCCCAGGTCATCCCTGCAGTCCGGGCTGCAGTGAAAGCCGGTCTTCTTATGGCCGGGGACTCGCTTCTTGAACCCGTCCAGAAGATCCAGATCACCGTCCAGACTGACCAGATGGGGAATGCGACGTCACAGATCCAGGGTCGTCGTGGCACCATCTTCGATATCACGAGTGAAGGTGACACCATTACCGTTGTTGGCAAGGCACCTGTGGCAGAGCTGTTCGGGTTTGCCGGCGACATCCGCTCGGCAACGGAAGGTCGTGCGATGTGGAGCACGGAATTTATCGGTTTCGAGCTCGTCCCGAATAACCTGGTCAAGGAAGTAGTCCTTGCAATCAGGAAGAGAAAGGGATTAAAGGAAACCGTCCCGACACCAGCCGATTACCTCGCCTGAGGTAATCCCAAAAATTTTTACCCGGGATCCGGGTTTTTTATGGTTCCCGGGTTTACGATTGCAGATCCGTCATCAAGTGATTTTTAAATCTCCATATCGGAAACCGGGGGTCAGGACAACCTGTTATGCGGGAATTGGCAAAAATTTTTTATAGTTTTGCCAAGAGAGGTTAATTCTGAATCTTTAAGAAAAAATAACAGATGAATGAAGAGGATTATAATATGTGGAAAAAGTCATCATTACCATTAGTCATTATCGGGATACTCTGTATTGCCGTTCTCGTTGCTGGTTGCACCGGCACAACAGGACCGGCGAAAAGCAGCCAGCAACCAGTTTCCAGTGGCCTGTCAAAGGCCCCTGAACTTGTCGTTCCGGCATTCGTTTCCGGGTTTACCCTTGCATTAAAATCTGATCATGAACAGCCCATGTTCCAGGACGAGGATTATCTGGCAACAGGTCTGTATCAACCCGAATCGAACTCCACGTACGAAGGGGACGTGGCGTACCTGGCAGTTATTGTGGATAAATTTGTTAACAGTACCGCAGCAGCCGGGTTTTATGGAGAAATTAACGGGACCCCAGTGACAGTATCCGGGTCTTCCGGGAAATATAACTATGACCCAGACATGGGAATGGCATCGGTTGTCGTCCTCCGTTCCGATTTAATCATTGGGAGTTCCGCACAGGCACCTGATAACATGACGGCATTTAATGAGAACCTCCTCCGGAATGCAGCAATATCCGGGACCGAAGCAGCTCTCCGGAACCTTTGAATATAATATCCCGGGATGATAATAGACTAATTTTTCCTTTTTATCTCTTAATAACCATTTCTTCTTCCTGTTTTTGGTGCATAATTCCTCTGCATTATGTTGTGTTACCTCATTCTCTGGTGGTAGAAAAGTATTGGAAGGATGCCTGTCCACGATGGTAACAACTCGTAGCATTGTTGGGTTATCCCGCCAGTATAGGAATGGGTGTCTTTTACGGTTCCATCCCTGATTTAAACTAGGGTCCGGGTAGGTCAACGGTTGAATATAACCCCAAAGAAGAACTCGGTAGTATCCATGTCTCTCATGAAAACCGGGGATTGTAAATTTCCATAAATTTACTGATAATTAAGAAAAATCGGCTCTGTAGAAACACACATGAAAGTGGTGTTCACATCCGCACCATGAAAATGTCCTTTCTAAATCTCTACGTATTGGCGTTCGTTTAAACAGTTTCATGGGAAA
>JBAXTR010000262.1:0-3317 GCA_037130095.1 Methanomicrobiales archaeon | reverse complement strand
TTTGGCATGAAAATCATGATCCGGGGAGGCAGAGATCACCCAATCCCCGGATCAGGATCTTTTAGTACAATAGCAGCCTCCTGAAAGATCCTTAAGATCTCTTCCAATGTAACAATTGAAGGAATTCTCACTTTAACCATTTTAGAGGGATTTTTTGGGCACTTATCCGAATGGTTGAAAAATTCGTTGTTAGTAATAAGATGCCAAATAAGAGAGGCTATCTTACGAGCCAATGCAATAATAGCCTTGCCTGTGCCAATGATTGGCTTCTTGCGATCATAGAACCTGCGAAAATCATTGTTATGGCTTCTTGTAGCCGAATGTGCAACTTGAGTCAGTATCCATCTGGCATGATCAGATCCTCTCTTCGTGATTGATCCAGTTCTCAGTTTATCCGCAGATTGATACACATTAGGTACAATCCCCAACCAACTTGCGAGTTTATTGCCTGAAGGAAAATCAGAAAAGTCTCCAATTTCTGCAATCAATGTGAAAGCCGCGATGTTGCCAATTCCAGGAACAGATTTGAGAATCTTCATCTCCTGATGGAAATTTTCGGTGGCAAATTGGAAACTCCTTTTCGTGATGGCATCAATCTCTTCCTTCATGCACTTCAGGAGATTCAGACAATGTTTAAGACGGAAAATTGCACCTGGGGATACGGTCGTTTGAACAACCTCGATAAGTTGATCTTTTTTCTTAAGAACACGGGGAGGTAGTATTGTTATAACTTCATCCATCGGCATTCCGTTGACGAGTGCACGAAGAATCAACGTTCCACTCTTTCCAAAAAGATCTGTTAGAACTGAAGAGAGGCGGAATAATTCAGAATCCAGAATATGATGGATTTCGTTTTTAATATCTGTACTTTTCTGAACCAGTTTATGACGAAGTCGCACGAGAGATCTAAATTCACGTTGTTCCCGGGGAAATATCCGGGAGGGTCGGATCATACCCTTCAAGGCAAGTTGTGCTATGAGTTCTGAATCTACTTTATCGGTCTTTTTATGTGAAAACATCTTGATATCACGGGCATTTCCGACTATTACCGTTACATGACCTTCGAGTATATCATAAACCGGTACCCAGTAATCACTTGTAGATTCACACGCGACCGTTTCACACTTGTTTTCAATTGTCCATTCCTTAAGTGCAAGAAGTCCTAATTCTGTCCTTTCAAACCTCAATTGCTTTTTGAGACCTGTATCAGTTAGTATTGTTGCAAGGATGAACTTCTTGTGTAAGTCTAGACCAGCAGATACATGAATTTGTTCGGTCATAATTAAACTCTGATTATGGGCAGATCAATTGCCTTTCGGGCCAATTTGGCATTCGCGATCACGTCGCAGTACGGCCTGCGATGGCAATTTATCGGTTAGTTTTTTTACCAGGATCCAAGTCCTAAAAAGAAGACAGCCTGCTCTGCCCATAATCCTAAAAGAGTTTATTCCGCTTGATGATTTTCATGCGTAAGGCCTGTGACCGCAGGTCTCATAGGTGTTTTTTTAGGACAATGATATTTCTGCTTTTAGTTGTTCCATCTCCTTATCCTGTTCATCAAAATAAGAATCAAGGTACACAAGCGTTTCCAGGTCCACGTCTGCATAGGTATCTGACCCAAATTCAAAAGGGTTGTCCATATCCCTGATAAGAAGCAACAGGCCGATGAGCATTGTTACAATTACTGCAAATATGACAATTCCTTCAATAAGGCTGTCCATTTTAATAAATAAAAGCAGAAGGATAACACCGCCTGTCGCCACCTCAGCGAGTGCATATGCTGCAGGGATAAAATCCGTCCTGATAATAACGTCAATCCGGTTGGTCATCCTGTCAATCGAACCGAGTTCGTTTCTTAACTTTGCGATTAGCGGGGGAGCAACATTAGCATAGGACAGAATCCTGATGTCATTATTTATTCTATTCATTGCATGATTGAGTTCTGAAAGGTTCCAGGTATTTTCCGAAAAACATTTGGTTATCGAGCGGTGAAGTTCCCTTACATGGATCCGGAATACACCCGCGGGCGCTTCATCGGCCAAAGGGAGGACCCGGCTGTCATTATACAATGCTTTCAGTGAAGTTGCAAGTTCCCCTCCCACTTTTTCACTTTCCTTAAAATCGGTAAAAGTACCGGTAAAAATTATTGCAATGGTAAAAATTGCGCCAGTGATAAATGCACCTACCACGGTATTGATAGGGACCACATCAAGCCCGTAATAGTCAATCACTATCTTCGGTACCATGAGGATGAACATGATGACCACTGCCTTGGCCACAATGCCCCATTTCTTCATAAATTCCATACTAAGTACTGGTAGTTATTCATGTTAGGCAGATCGGTCATTGCAATTTCATGAATACCAAAGAACAAGTGAACTGGAATGATCTACAATTATTCACTTCTCTGTTGATAATTCGATAGATTTCTGATTCAGTTAAAAGCCGCGATATTAGGAAATTTTTCCCTTCATGAGAATTAAGGATTGGAAATTTCGAATAATTATGAGTTATACCCGCTTTTCAAAAGGGCTTCAACAGGTACTAATCTTTATTATATTGGGGGAAAATTGATATTATGGCTCATATTTTGGACTATATTACTTCAATTGGTATGAAAACCAAAATAAGAATTATCTCTCTTTTTTTATTGTTGGTTCCGGTTTATTTTTTTATTATCGGTGATTTTTATGGGAGCGGTGTACAGACCCCCTTGTTCAGGTACCAGGAGGTATTTCTTGGTTCCTTCCTGGTTCTCACCAGCAACGACATATATAATATTAGTACCGGTTTTTTTCAGGGAGCAAGAGTACCTGCAGTGATACTATGGTGCCTTGGTTTGTTTTTCCTAATCGTGAATATTGTCCTATTGTTTGTTGATAAGCGACCGGTACAACAAATAATCCGGAGGAGTGGGATAGTAATAATCATTGCAGGGATCTTTTTCCTTGCCTCAATTATAGTCTATTACGGCCCACTTTTCCATAATACGTTAGGAATTGCATTACCGGTTGGATTACCCCTGATTTTTCTAATCGGTATCTGGATGTACCTGTGGAAAGAGGCAGAGGACAAACCTGATCAGGCGGAACCCGAATCACAGCCTGAATTATAATAACTAAAACCAATTTTGCTTATCCTGGCGGAAACCCGCAATATGCCCTGTATACCAAGGGATGTTATGAGAAATTGTTTAGAATAAGGGTTATTTCATCAGCCGTGGAGAAATTTCACTCTTGCATTGTTACCTGTTAACTTTGTTATGAAAACGGACATGATGCCAAAGGGCCACAAGCACACAGGATGAAAATTGAATA
>JBAXTR010000261.1:0-3331 GCA_037130095.1 Methanomicrobiales archaeon | reverse complement strand
ATCCAGTACCAAGGGGTGCATGCGCTGAAACATGACTGATTGCAGCAAACGATAGCACAAGAAGGAGGAGAAAAAGTACCCGGGGTTGATAACCTCTGCATGTATTCATGGTACACCAATAGAATACCCGGAATTATTTGGTTATTCCGGCCCGGGACAATCACAGAGGACCCTCCGCGGGTCGATAAAAAAATCACCGCTTATGCATCATTAATACAATTGAATGGTCCGTGTAATTTCTGCCGGAATAGTCCTGGTGATACTCGTTGGAGCTCCTGATTCCGGTAATATCTCCAGGGTAAACCGATCATCCGGTAATACAGGACTGGACGGACGGGCAAGAATCGTAATTATCTGATTATCAGCTGCCAGGGAATCCGGGGAGGCCCCGGAGATATCGAATATGGCGGTCCATTGCCCGGCTTCCGGAGCCGATCGGGTAAAGTTAAGCCTGGCCGGGGTCACATTATTTGTACTCCAGGTAATAGACAGCCTGGAATAATCAACAGGTGACCCTCCGACTGCGGGGCCGATATCGAACCGGATTTTTTCAATAGAGGTACTATCATTACCAGCGATACCATATACCTCCCCCTTTAACGCAATATTCCCCGAAGTCTGGGCTATCCCTGCCTGGATGACCTGCTGGCTCTTTTGTGTGCTGAAAAAACCGGCACCAAGCATCACGTATGAAAATACCGAAGCAACGACAACGAATGCAATCAGGACCATTGCAGCCTCAAGACCTGTGAAAGCACTATCATCTTTTTTAATTGTTACCATAAAACCGGGTTTCTCATTGTTACCTTGCATGACGAATATAAATTGGGTTCAATATACGGACCTCATGAATTTCAGTATGCCACCTCCGAAACCCACTAATGCAATGATCATCAATAGGCCATTATGGTTGATATATTCAATATTTCGTTTATTCTTCTTGGGAGCCTTATCCTGATTTTTCCAATTCTGATTTTTCTGACTTCAGATTTTTTTGCCCCGTTGTGGATGATTTTTATGGCAATAGGACTCGTCATGATAATACTTGGGGTCAAATGGCACTTTGGTCTAAGGTTTCGGATCGGTAAGGACTATTTCTAACAGGCCTGACGGTCACCTGCCCCGGGAATCACCAGGGATTTTATCCTATATCACTGGGATCAGGAGGTAAACACAGGAGAAATGACCTGGGGAAGACGAGTCAATTTCAGAATGGCTCCATATATGAAAAACTTATTTTCAATGAGACCAGCAACGTCGATATTTTTTAAATGGAAATTATTTTTCAGGGTTTAGCACCAGGGAATGACTGCCCGGCTTCCTGGCCTTCGTAGGGCATCGAGAAGTGGATCTGTTCAAACCGCCAGGCTTTCCCCGTATTTTTCAGGACAGCGGTCATCCTTCCAAGCATCCTGACCTGGTTATCCCCGATAACGGCAGAGAATTCACTCCAGCACGTGACCCAGGCCACCCTGCCTTCACCATTGATGCTCATTGCGGGGATCCTCAATTGCAGCGAGTTCGTCTGTTTAAAATCACGGACCAGCCCTTCCATAAGTTCTTTTTTCCCCTGGAACACCTCATCAGGGCCACTCCCAAACCCGATAATGTCAGGGGAACATAACCGGGCAAGTGTCTTTTTATCTTTTTTATGGTATGCTTCCGCGTAGACTGCAAATGTCTCAACAATTTCCAGTTCCTGCTTTTCAGATAATGTCATAGTATGCCCTTGGATACCGGTTTATTTAAATTATTCAATTCCTCCCCGGTAATTCGGGCACGGTCTTTAACAGGGAACTGCAGACGTCAGCAATCCTCATTTAATTCCAGGAAATCCTTTAAAATGCCATCCAACCAGAATCAGGAATGGCCTTCCACCGCGGGACTGGGACACCACAGGAGACGTTTGAAATAAAAAAAGAAATTAGCGGAATGAATCTTTTTTCAGATTATCCGAGTGGTGCAACAGTCCTGCCGTAAATGTCGTTCAGGACTGGTGCGAGCGCGGTGTAAATTGCCGCAAATCCGCTGATGATCCCCACATATCCTCCGATGATGGTAAGAGTGGTGATCCCGGTTGCTGCTCCTGCAGCGAGAAGGAAGAACAGGAGGGCAAGTGTACCAAGTACAAACTGGAGCGCTTTCGACATCTTTAATGACCCGATAAAGAGGATTACCGTGAAAATTCCCCATAATGCAAGGTATGCAGCAATTGCGCCCGGACCCCCGGTGCTCTTTGCAAGACCGAGCACCGGCAGGAGGAGCAGGGCCCCGAATGAGAACCAGAACAGCCCGTAAGATGCATATGCCACCATCCCGTAGGTATTTCCTTTCTTCCATTCCATAAGACCGGCAACAAATTGCGCGATCCCACCATAAAAGATGACCATCCCGAGGATCATCGATCCGACTTCGATCAACCCGGCATTTGCAAGGCCAAGGAGGACCCCTGTCATCCCGTAACCAAGGAGACCGAGTGCCCCGGCCCCAGCTGTGATATCCTTAATTTTAATAACTGACTCTCTCTCGTGTTCACTCATAACAATACTCCTCTTTGAGTAAAGTCAATGGTAAGATGGGATTGTATATATGGAAGATGATTTCCTTCTAGGCCAGTTATAATTGATACCACATGAGTGAGTCGTTTAACATACACCCGGATAAAATTCCGGAACAAAATTACTCTTTCAGCCACCCGATGTTGTAATATACCCATGCAGTCAGCAGCATCACCAGTGCAACGATTGATACCATTTGTAAAAGGGTTACAGGCCATGGATTATCGATCAGATTCATCCCGAGAAGTCCGCCGACAAGTGCCGGGATCATCGTCAGGGCGGTGAGCACAGCAAGCAGTTTCATCACCCGGTTCATGGAAAATGATGTCGTATTTAGATAGAAATCAACCATCCATTCAAATGAGTCAGCCACGTGCTGTGCATTGTCAGAGAGCAGTGAACACCGGTCGACCAGTGACCGGAGCCTGCCCACCTCTGCCTCATCCTGGCTGAATCCGAAGCGTTTGCTGTTACAAACTTCTTCAAGTGCTGTTTTTGTGTACCGTAACCCGGAGATAATCCGGCTGATCTCTTTCTGGTCGGTATACATCATGGAGAGGAAATTCCTGGGGAGCCGGTTCATCGGCCGGGTCTCAAGATAGACAAGTTGCTCTTCTGCGGTCAGGATCAGGTCTTCAATCGTACTTAAAGAATTATTTACCAGAAGATACAGGATACCAGGGCCATCCAGGACGATACCCCCGGATATTCCATCTGATAAAACCCGGTCAGGGACTTCTGTTATCGCACGGGAAAATGTTATTACACTATCC
>JBAXTR010000260.1:0-3331 GCA_037130095.1 Methanomicrobiales archaeon | reverse complement strand
AGCACCGCCCTTGTTATGCTCCATATTTGTGCGCCTTGTTGATCAGGTCTTCGATAATCGGCATCAGGTCACACCCATGGATCCGGTGCAGCCCACCTTCTGCGACGGCATACTCATCGAAATGGCTCACCCTGTCCACCCTGACACCATCACCCCGGATGACAACCGGGACCGGGTCAGCGCTGTGGTCTTTTATTGTACACGGGGTGCTGTGGTCTGCACACACGACCAGCAGGCAGTCCGGTACTTCGGTCAGGGGTGCAATTGCTGCGTCGATCCGCTCTATAAATGCGGATTTCTCTCTCGCATGGCCGTCGTGCCCCGCCTCATCTGCCCCCTTGATATTGACGAGCACGAAGTCCTGTTCCTGCAATTCCCTGATCGTTGCCGCCACTTTTGCGTCGAGGTCTGAATTCACCGATCCGGTTATGCCGGGGACCACGATATGCCTGAGGCCGACAACCTTACCGATACCGCTTATCAGCGATGCAGCGGATATAACACTCCCTGAAAGGTCATACCGCTCTTTAAACGGTTCAAAGTGCCCCATCTCCCCTCCACCCCGTATAAGGATAATATTTGCCTGCGGGAGGCCCTGTGCCAGCCGCTCCTTGTTGGCCGGGTAGCTGGAAAGGACCCGGGTTGCCTGAGCGACAAATTCGTTCAGCACAAATGCGGTCTTCTCATCTCCCGGGCGGTCACGGAGTGCTTCAAACTCCGGGGGGATAACACCCTCCTTTTTTGGGTCATTTGAGGAGACACACTGGCCGAGCCCCTCCCCGGAAAGGGCAAGGGCTGCACGGTGGCCTGCACCGGAGCGGAAGACGAATTCAACGCCGAACCTGGAGAGGTCGACCTGTTCCTGGACTGCTTTGCTTAGGGCTTCCGTGTCATGGATCCTCCCTGCTCTCCTGTCCGTTACTTTACCATCCGCGTCAATGGTCGCATAATTGCAGCGGAACCCGATCATCCCGGGTTTCATATGGATACCTGTCCCTTCTGCCTCGAGAGGCCCGCGACCGGTATAGTACTGCTCCGGGGGATAACCGAGCAGGGCAAGGTGAGCGGTGTCAGAACCCGGCCTGATCCCCGGCCCGATAGTATCCATAATCCCACATATGCCCTCCATGGCAATGCGGTCAAGGACCGGGGTGCGTGCGGTCTGCAGGGGTGTCTTTCCCCCGAGTTCAGGGCAGGGGCGGTCCGAGACCCCATCCAGCACCAGGAGAATTACTTTATGTGCCGTCATTACCGGGAATGTTTGAGTGCCGGGATAATTATACCGTACGGTATCTGTTGTTGTCTGGATGTTTTCGGTGGCTACTAATACCATTAACAGCCTGGCTGAGACATGAACTATTGAAAAAAGGGTGGGTTATTCATCCGGTTATAGAACAGCCCACAAAAGACCGGTTATTGCATTGAAATTCCGGACAACGGTTTTATTTATTATATCCCTGCTGGTCCCGGCATAGTACCTTGTTACCGGGTTTATTGCCTGGCTTGTGACATCAGGTCTTGGAATAATCGTGGGAAATTGGCGTAATGCAGAACCGGTTGAAACACCTGAATTGGTACTGGACGGTATGAATGTCTTCACTCCCATCTTTACGCCCCGATGATGTGGCCGTTGTAGTCCCGACGTTCACATTATCTATCAGGGCTTCCCCGAATGGCAGTGTCACGGGCCCCTCTCTTGTCTGGAGCGTGTAAAAGAGCGAGAACCGGAGCGGATAGGTGCCGCTATTCATCGGACATGGTACGTTGATGGTTACCGGGAATGTGTAGGAATCTCCGGGATGCACCACGACGCCAGCGGGAATGGGGTATTTTGACGGGTCGAAGGTGAACCCGTTCGTTGACGACGAGGCCAGGTAAACCCCATTGGCTGATGACCAGTTCAGCGTCCCGGTGTTTTTCACGGTCAGCAGGACGTTATACGAGTTGCAGGGTTGCATATTCGCGGGAACCGTATTGCCGGTGAATGTCGCATCGTAGGGCAGTTCAAATGTCATGGAATACGGGGTGAAGGTACCGGATGTGCCGGATGGTGAAGGTGTTGGTGCTGGGCCATTCAGTGTAAGCGGGTGCGTATCAATGTTCAGGCCGTCGCTGTTGATATCGTAGGGGATGGTGAAACCGTTGCCGATATCCGGATGCGTCTGTGACCATCCTGTCCGGGTAGGTGTTGCCCAGTAGTTCCCACCGATGTAAGGGCCGTTGACGATGTTCGGGCCGGGTGTGGGTGTAACGCTCCAGTGGTTTGAGGAAACGGGACCGGGGATGTTGAGTACGTTTTCAAACGAATTGTCACCACTTGTCACGACTGCATTCTGTGAGTTATTGAAGTAATTATTGTAAATCCAGTTATCTTCCGAATCTCTGATTTCGATCCCGGGCCCCTTGTTCCCGGTGATCCAGTTGCCGGTGATAATATTGCTATCGGGGCCTCGAAGCTGTACAGTACGAGGATTGGGACCGCGATTACTCCCCCGGCCCGGTACCGGTATAATTCGTACATGAAATAGCCAAATACGAACCCAAACAGGAGGATCAACACCTGGATGATATATTGCATGGCTATGAACAGTCTTTTTATAACGGGTAATAGAAAAGGTTATCGTCAGAGCAGGTATTTTTTAAAAAACAGGAAAAAAATTTTCCTCCTCGTCATTCGATATGGATATTTTTAGACAATATTATCGTGTTAGTGTTATCGATCAAATTCAACCTGTAATCTGTCGAATCAGCGATGCCAAAAATAATCTGGCCATTTAAAACTTCATCTTGTTCAATAGTTGTCAACGGTTTGATGGGATCATCAAGATTTGCCCGCATATTGGGGCCTGAATTTAATGGATGTTCAATAAACTCTCCCCCTTTAAGATCAAGCAGGTTGGTCGAATCCTCGGCAAAAACGAATCCTTCTGGTATTTCATTATTTTTCAATGTAACATTGAGAAGCAGGAAAATGTGCCCTGGCATTGGATATTGCATAAACCCCGATTTATTAACACTCGTCATTTTCTTGACAGAGTGAATCGTCAGACTGACAGGCTTTTCGGTTGTCATTAAATTATCGAAACTGACTGGTTGAGAGGTTAATACTTCCGTCCCACCTTTTCCCATCAGATTCAGGTTGTAATTTGTTGAATCCGGTATTGCAAAGAGGACCTGCCCGGTTATCGTATCATTTAGTCCAAGTTTCGTTTGTGGGGGAATGGGATTCTGGAGTTCTTTTTGGATTTCCGGATGTGAATTCAATCCTAAATTTTGTTCATTGCCTTCGGAATCCTTCAGAGTGATCGATTTATTTCCCAAAATATATCCC
>JBAXTR010000026.1:0-13812 GCA_037130095.1 Methanomicrobiales archaeon | reverse complement strand
CTCTACCTAACTGAGCTACGAACCCACGGGTACATGCCACACAGCATTAAAACAACGTAAGAAAACTATATAAACATTCCCACAAAATATAACTAGTTCTCACAGACGAATTCTGTTTTATTTGCTCCTTTGCAGAAAAGGAAACCATAACCTGCAGATGGATTTTGATTTAAAATATTTTACGGAGTGTAAATGTGCGCGGTATTTTTGTCAACCAGGAGCTGGTATCACCGGTGAGCGCGGAGCCCGGGATTGTTACCCTGCTTCCGGGAGTACTATCACTGACGTGAGGCTCCATATTTTTCTAGATAATGCCTTCCGTATGAATGGACACGGAAATTACATGTTTCCCGGATAAAGAGAGATTTTTTAAACCAAAAAAATTAAATAATAGCTAATAAATGACAGACCTGATTCGCTGGCTTAATAAAAATCGTTCCTATTTTCAGCCTGACGAATCTTTCTCGGTCCGCGCTATCCGGCATATCAGTAATCTCGAGAAAACCAAACTGTTTTCACCTGATATCGAGCATATGAGGACGGCAGAAGGGAGATGGTTTGAAGCAATTGTTTACGAGATGTTCCTTGACGCTGCGGAGACCACCGATGAGATTGGCGGGGTGGCGGTGAAGGGGGCTGACGCCCCAAGGGGAAGGAGAAATATTCACCTTGGCCAGAATGGCTTTTTTTATTCAAGAAACGGGGATATTACCATCCGGGGGAATGGCCAGGACCTGGCAGAATTTGACCTGCTCCTGGTTGACCGTGACAAACGTATCGCTTTTGGAGAAGTCGTTACCTCACCATCCGATTTGAAAGAATTCGAAAAAGAGGTTGAATATAAGAAGCGACTGCTTGGATATCTTTTTGCCCAGCAAAGCGTCCCATTCCTGCTGGTTTCATCATTTGATATTTCACATTTTTCCGTCGTACGCCGGTTGATGAAATCGAAAGATAATATCAATCTCCAGACGATTACCTGCGAACAGATTAAAGCCTTGGTTGAACGGAAAGGTCCATTCAAGGACCACAGGCAGGCCCGGGATCATAAAAAAACATTCCTTGCAACTGATCTTGCCCAGAAAAAGCCATTTGAATACCTACGATACCATGACTGGGAGAGGAACAAGGTCTTTTCGCAGGTAAGCAACCAGGTCGATATCAGGAACGTACCAAATCCCGAAGAAACCACGGTGCTTGTTAAAAAAATTCTCTATGGCGGACTGTACCCTTCTGCAATAAAATCCCTGTGTAAAGAGCGTGAGATTAGTATAAGGGGTGAAAAACTGGATTTTGATGACCTGATGAGAAATTTCTCGAAGGTAATCCTTGCCACGGACCTTCCCGGGTATGAGCCTCTTGTATATCTTCGTCCCAAGCAAAAACGTGAATACCTGAAAATGGTCCAGGATAAAGAGGGAAATTTCAGATATGAACGCCGGACACCACCAAAAGTCGGTTTCTTCCTCTGGCTGGAGTCCCTGGGTCCAACGCTTGGATCGAAAATCACCCGGCAGATACTGGAATCATTTTCACCGGTGAATGGTAATGGAAACGGAATAAAACCCGGATTGGAAGTCCTGAATCAGCAGAATTGATTCTTTTAACAAAAAAACGATAATTCAGGCCGTTTTTCACATCTTCCTCTTTGAAAAGGTATAATAAGCCGTTGGTAGAAAGACCTAGTTTGATAGTTAGTACTCCTGAGGAACCATCATGTCAAACCGGCCGCTCTCGTCGTTCTTTTTATGTATAATTATTGTTATCTTTGTATGCCTGATCGCAGGATGTACCTCAAACCAGGAAAAGGCAGGCACTGCAGCGCAGCCTACGGTGATTCCCGAAACACAGGCGATGATCGTTACACCCAGCGTTATGCAATTCACCAAACAACCCTTAAATCTCACAATAAATGAAAACGCTCAGATGCACGCAGGTAATTTAATTCTTGACTTTTCGGTTAAAGACAAAACCCGCGATCCGGTAAAACAAACGGTAAGTTTTGAACTCACTGTAAAAAATGTTGGTAATGAAACTGTTGTCGACCTCCAGAAAAAGTTATCAGAATTATATGCATTGGACAGGTCTGGAAAACAGTATAGTGTGCCCACCCATGTTGCACTGATAGGGTTAAAACCAGGGGAGACACGAAGCGGTACCGTTGAAATAGCGAATGTCCCTGACCAGGCACTCCCAGGTCTTGTCTTCCATTACAAGTTCGGTAACGACGAGGCGTCCTGGATCATTATCCCGGAAGCACCCCTGTAACCAAACCGTCCGGGAAAAGAAACCATCATATTCCTTTTTTTATTTCATTGGATTGAAATCGGGAACCCGTACTGATAAAAATTTACCACTTGATTTTGATGTGATGCTGATACCCTGACAAAACGCTTAAGAGGGCCCCTAAACAATAATCCGGATGCAGCCGGCCAATACTTACCTAAAAAAAGAATTCACTGACCAATGAAAGGTGCAGTGATCCGATACTCCATTTCAGTCAAGGAGGATGCTGTTTGCCTTGTCCTTGTATGCATCCATTACATACGGGATGCCCGATATACGGCTCGATTCCTCTGTTAATGCCATCACATCATTTCTGGATATGGTCTTGAGATTGAAATTCCTGCTCCCGGCCATCAACTGCTGGAGACCAGTCCGGAATTTCTGTGCATACGTGTAGATACCGATTGCACCCATTGGGATCTCCTTAAACCGTGACCCGTACTTGTCCTTGAGCTCTTCGTAAGAGACAAATATTTCCTCGGCCTTTGTCCCGTACTTCGATACGGACTTCGGGAGATCGCCATCTTTTATCCACTTCTCAATGTTCTTTCCTGTCATTCCCGGGATCATGAGAGCACGGCCCATGCAGATTGCCTTGACATAGGGGCTGCCCATTGCGAGCGACTTGAAGACATTCGGTTCATCAGAGAACCCACCGGCGATAGCAATATCAGGAACCCTGATACCGCGCTTTTTCAGCTTTTCACAGTACTGGTTGGCAAGTGCCTGCAGGTAGAACGTCGGGATCCCCCACTCGTTCATCATGGGCCACGGGCTCATACCGGTACCTCCGGACGCCCCATCAATAGTCAGGAGGTCAATTTTTGCATCTGCAGAGAAGCGGATTGCCATTGCAAGTTCTACTGCGGAGTACGCCCCGGTTTTCAGGGTGACCCGCTTGAACCCGATATCACGGAGACGGTCTACCTCTTCGAGGAAACCTTCTTTTGTAACGAATCCCAGGCGGGAATGTCGCTCGAATTCCTTGATTGCTCCCGCCTCAAAGGCTTTCTTATTCTCGGCGAGTGTCGGGTCGGGAAGAACGATATATCCACGCTTTTTAAGTTCAATAGCCCGTTCCAGGGACCTTACTTTGATTTCTCCCCCAATGCACTTGGCGCCCTGGCCCCATTTCAACTCGATGGTGTCGAGGTTATGCTTTGAAGATACATATTCAGCAGTCCCGAGACTGGTGTCCTCAACATTCATCTGGACGAGCATCTCTCCATAGCCGTCATAGAACTTCTTGTAAATACCGATCCTGCGGTCCATCTCAGGGGACTCTGCAACTTTGCCTTTGTTATCAAGTTTAAGGCCGGGATCAATTCCACAAACATTCTCACCACAGACAATTGTAATACCAGAAATTGCCGCACCAATAGCAAAATGTTCCCAGTTAATCCGTGCAATATCTGTGGACCCGAGTGCTCCTGTAAAAATCGGCAGGCGCATCTTTACCTTCTTGTCCCACCCGTACTCGGTTTCGGTGTCAACTGATGAAAACACTGCCGTATCAGGGCCGATTTCTGTCCCTTCCGGAAGGCCTTTTGCCCCGACTGCGTATCCCTGGATATTCAGGTGTGAGTAATCAACCGGGTAATTTTTGTCCGCACCTGCCGTGATCTCTCCAAAAGGTCCGGGGTACAGGACTTCACGTCCACGGAATGATGATAACCAGGTCTCGCAGCTTCCCTTACATCCATCGACACAACGGGTACAGATCCCTGACATGGGGGATACATCCCGGGAGCGGTTTACCGTTCCGGTCGCTTCGTTTGCGTTCGGTTGTCTAAGATTCATTAACTCTCTCCTGTTGCTCTCTTTAAATAGCCTTGAACAAAAATCAAGGGGGGGTCCGAGCGACAATGCTCAAACAAAAGAGTTTGGTTTTTATACGGATATAAGCACTTGCCTTCTGTTGTATTTAATAAGTTTTTGGTTATTTCATCTGGAATCTGTAGCTAAAACGAAATTTGAATGAAATAACGGAAAAATAATCACGGTATCCCGGAAACCAGGGAAACCCTGCCGGAAAAAAAGAATCCACTGATGATCCGGTGGAAGCTCTCTACCAGTGGCCCGGATTTACAGCGGGATAAGTTCGTACTCTGATGATCCGAGAC
Source organism: Methanomicrobiales archaeon (assembly GCA_037130095.1). Lineage (GTDB taxonomy): Archaea > Halobacteriota > Methanomicrobia > Methanomicrobiales > Methanospirillaceae > CAIKOD01. Next base: position 9,403 of record JBAXTR010000026.1, on the reverse strand, counting down.
CCATCTCCACCCCGTACCTAATCTGCCGGTATGCATCGGTATTTTCCCGTAGCCCTTTGAATTTATCCGCACCTTTATGATGATTGTGCTGGAGCATGGACTCTGGATTTCCCTTCTGGCTATTAACAAGGTCGAAGCTGGCGGCGTCGATCGCCACGGGGTCACGTGACGCCAGGATCCCTATATCGGGGACGACAGGGGCATCACTCCATGGGACACAATCACAGTCCGGAGTAATATGGGTCAGGAAATTCATGTAACCCGTACGCAATTCCTTGCCGTGGACCGCACCTACTGCATATTCGACGATACGCTCTATAAATTGTGGGATTTCGGTCTCCCATTCGATATCGATTGCCCGCTCGGGGCAGATCGTCATACATTCGAAACACCCGATGCATTTTGACCTTTCAATCGAAGATTTTTCATTCATGAGTATTATTGCTGTTTTCGGACAGACCGTCAAACATTTACCGCACCCGATGCAGACCTCGTCGATGATAAGCGGACGGGCCGAATGTTGCGCCTGTTTTCCAGCGGCGGATGCACAACCCATACCCAGGTTTTTTATTGCCCCCCCAAATCCCGCGACCTCATGGCCTTTGAAATGTGAAAGGACAATCATACTCTCCGATTCAGCAATGGCCCCCGATATTTTCACATTTTTAAAGTGCTTCTTCTGAATTTCAACGGCTCTTGTATTTCCCCCCTTCAATCCATCAGCAATAATGACCGGGGCACCGACCACTGAATAATCAAACCCATGGAGGATTGCCGTCTCAATATGATCTGCGGCGTTTGAACGGCTCCCGAGATAAAGGGTGTTTGAATCAGTGACAAATGGCTTTCCCCCGTATGCCCTGACCTTATCAACCACCTGGCGGACGAACACCGGATTGATATAAGAATCATTTCCGAGTTCACCAAAGTGTAATTTGATTGCAGTAAGCCCGTTTTTACGTATTGTCTCCCCAAACCCGGCTGACTCGAACAGGCGGTTGATCTTCGAGACGGTGTTATCCCGCGGGTCTCTCGCCCTCATGTTTGCGAAATAGACTTTTTGTTTTGACATTGCATTGCTCCAATGAGAAGAATCATTCGGTAATCCCGTGAACCGGGCAATTATTTGATTAATTATCAGCAAGATGATTAAAACACTTTGCAGCTGATAAACAGGAAGATATCCTGAAGATAAGTGCCCGGTGCACCAACCATGGAATGTCTTTCTATATGATCGGTTGAAAATTGCAGTCCTTTTATTGCGGAGCGTTTTAAAAAATCAGCACGGGTGGAGGTTTCGCCTTTCCCTGATCACCATATCTTCTCTTATACCCCCATTGACTCACCGGTGATTATTCAGCGGGCCTGTAATTTTTATCCCGGGCTGGGAGCAGTTTTTCTTTCCACCGGAGGGACATATGACTTTAACAACAGTGACAGGCTCACGACAGTAACCGAACTCAGTGCCATGGCAAACGCAGCGAGCTCCGGCCTGAACATAATGCCGAAGGAGGGATAAAACAGCCCTGCCGCTACCGGGATAAGCGCCGCATTGTATGCAAATGCCCAGAAGATGTTACCCCTGATCCTGCCCATCACTTTCTTTGAAAGCTGGATAGCTGCTACGGAATCAGCCAGGTCATCCCTTATCAGGACGATGTCCCCGCTCTCAATGGCGATATCGGTACCGCTGCCGATGGCAATTCCCACATCGGCCCGGGCCAACGCCGGGGCATCGTTGATACCATCCCCCACAAATGCCACAATCTCACCCTTGCCCTGCATGGCCTGGACTTCAGACGCCTTATCTTCAGGGAGTACTTCCGCTATTACCTTCGATATTCCAACCCGCCTTGCAATTGCATCAGCCGTTCGCCGGTTATCCCCCGTGATCATCACGACATTCACCCCCATCATATTCAGGCTGGAAACCGCCTGGTATGCAGAATCCTTCAACGTATCTGCTATCCCGATTACCCCCGCCATCCTGCCACCGGCGGCGACAAGGACTGCAGTCTTCCCTTCCTGCTCGATCAGGGTAATTTTTGATTCGGTTTCACTATCTACCGGCACGCCCCGGTCCTTCATCAACACCCTGTTACCTGCCAGGACTTCTTCCCCGAGAACCAGGCCGGATACCCCCTTTCCATTGATAGTATCAAATTTCTCTGCCTTTTCCTGCAAAACACCTTTTCTCTTTGCTTCCCGGACAATTGCCTGCGCCAGCGGGTGTTGTGAACCGGTTTCCACTGCTGCCGTGATGGAGAGGAGCGTCGCTTCAGGGATACCAAACCGGATAATATCGGTCACCTCAGGCTGTCCTTTTGTAAGAGTCCCCGTCTTGTCGAACACTACGGTGGTAACTTTTTCGGCAACCTCGAGGGCTTCGCCATTTTTTATCAGAATCCCCAGCTCTGCACCCCGCCCCACCCCTACTGTTACTGCAGTCGGCGTTGCAAGCCCGAGCGCACAGGGACAGGCTACTACAAGCACGGAGATCGTTGCGGTGAGAGCGAAAAGGAGGGTTGCCCCAAGGAGATAATACCAGGCAACAAATGTAACAGCGGCAATTATCAATAAAACCGGGATAAAGTAGGTGACCGCGATATCCGCAACCCTCTGTACCGGGGGTTTTGAACCCTGGGCATCTTCGACCAGCTGGATAATGCGGGCGAGAACGGTCTCTTTCCCCACTTTTAATACCTTCACGGTGAGGACACTATTCTGGTTTATTGTGCCACCGACTACCTTGTCCCCCTTATGTTTAAGCGGAGGTACCGGCTCACCCGTGATCATCGCTTCATTTACATAGCTCTCCCCTGATACCACTTCACCATCAACTGGGACTTTCGCTCCCGGTTTGACGACTACCATATCCCCAGGAACAACATCATCAACCGGGATCTCTTCTTCATTTCCGTTCCTGAGGACAATGGCGCTCTTTGCCCCGAGACCTGCAAGTTTTTTAATGGCATCAGACGTCCGGCCCTTCGCCTTTGCCTCGAGATAGCGACCAAGTATCAGGAAGGATGCGAGCATTATTGCTGCATCGTAGAACATGAACCCCGGGTCCAGGACAATGTTAAAAGTCCCCAGGACACTCGAACCATAAGCAATCCCGGTACCCATTGCATACATCACATCCATGTTGAGCGAACGGTTCCGGAGTGCCATATGCGCTGCCCGGAAAATCGGGTAGGCAACATACACGAAAACGGGTGTCCCTATAATGAACATGATGTATGCCATCTCCTGCATGGTCATCGGCAGGGGTACCCACATCATAAGCATCAGGGGGATACTTACGGCGAACCCGATTGAGAAACGGAGGAGTTTGTCGTGGAGGTCTTTTTCCCGGGCCTTATTCTCGGCCTCTTCGCTGATTTCCCCGGCAAGGCCGAGATACTGGTAGCCCGCGTCCTCGATCGCATGTTTCATTTCACTGATACCTGTAACGGACGGGTTATAGGTCACGTATGCTTTTTCAGTTCCAAGGTTGACCGACGCGGATGCCACACCGGGAAGTGCCCGTAAAGAAGACTCTATGGCCTGGACACAGGTAGCACAGACCATCCCGCCGACTTTGATCACCGCTTCCCGGTTCACTACCTCATACCCGGCATCTTTCACCGCCTTTTCAAGGTCAGTTATCGAAATTTTTGAGGGGTCAAATTCAACATGCGCTGTATCGGTCCCAAAATTCACCCGGGCATTAGAAACGCTTTCCACCTTTGAAAGGGACTCTTCTATATTAATTGCACACGTCGCGCAATGCATTCCTGAAATCTTCAGTTCAGCCTTTTTCTTTTGTTCCCCTGGCATATGATAGAACTAAATCATCCCGGTTATTAAAAATGCACCTTGTGTCCAATCTGCCGGTTTATGATCGTTCGTTAACATGTTCGATCTTTTTGCCGGGCCAATCACACAAATGTGAGCCATGTCACAAATATTACACCTGTTATGAGGGTAAAGGGTATGCCGAGCCGTAAAAACTCCATGAATGTTATTGTCTCACCCTGACGTTCTGCGTTCTGGATCACAATAACATTGCTGGCGGCACCCAGGATCGTCAGGTTACCAGCAAGCGTGCTGCCTGCCGCGAGAGCCATGGTCTCATTCACAGACATCCCGGCCTGTTGGAAAAGGGGAATAAACAGGGCAACAAACGGGACATTGGAGATAAGCTGGCTGATTAGCAGACTTGTTGCATACAGGAGAACAACAGATGATGTCGCAGCCGCCGGGACCGCGGCCTGGAAGAAACCCGTTGCGAATACTGCAGCCATCAGGATAAACATCGATATGAAGAAAACCAGTGTAGGCCAGTCAATTTTCCGGATTATTTCCACTCTTTTACCGGAAAAAAGAATAATGGGGGCCGCTCCCGCAATTGCAATCGCTGGTAGTGGCAGCGTATACACTATACCAAAGGGGTGAAGGGTCAGCAGGGCCTGTAGAACAATACAGGACACAATTAGCGTGAAAGAGAGTTTAAGGACCCTGACAAGTCCGGGGTCTGCAGGTTGAAGATCTTCCGTTATGCACAATTTTTCCCCGGAATCATGCAGGTAGAATAACCGGATAAAGATTACAAGGACAACCAGTGAAATTATCGTCGGGATACCAAGATAGAATAAAAATGTTCCAAATGGGTTGGTATACCCAGATTCTGTCGCAATAAGAAGGTTCTGGGGGTTGCCTATCGGGCTTAGTACACTCCCGGTGGTGATTGCGAAACAAAGAGAGAGCAGGAGCATTTTAACGCTTAATCCAAGGCGATTACCAAGGTACAGGGCGAGGGGAGTCCCGATGATCGCAATCGTATCATTCATGAGGAACGCAGAGAGAAAGGCCATTGAGAATATAAACAGCGTAATGAACTGCCAGGAGTTGCTGCAACGGGACACCAGGTGTTTTGAAATCGTAAACAGGTAACCACTCTCATAAAGTGCCTCTCCGACAACAAACATCCCGAATAAAAAGACCATGACATCGATATTGACAGACCGTGCAGCATCAGGGAGTGATATCTGACCGGTTATCAGTACGGCAACAGCACCGGCACACATGATCTGCCAGATACGGAACCGGAAACGACCTACCTGGCGGACTGCTATCAATAAAAAAACAGCCAGGACAATAACCAGGGCTAGTTCCATGTTAACACCAGAAATTATTATTTTCCTGCGCAGGCAGGCCCCGTATTATGGGGGAAAGAATCTGTCCAGGGCCAGCTTTTACATTTTCAGTGACCAGATTGGCGCCTGTTGCCGGAGAATTACACGGACAGGTCAGATGGCCTCATCCGCCAGTGGAGAAGTACTCCATCATCAATCGGGATACAATCGAGAAGGTCCATTCTTGCAAACGGCTCGGTGAGACTGTAGCCCTCCCCATCGGCAAGGGTAGGGGAGTCCCTGCCACCGATTACCATGTTACCGATATACTGGAATACTTCATCCACGAGCCCCAGTTCAAACATCGACCATAGTAATGTTCCCCCTCCTTCAACCATGAGGGTCCGGACACCCATCTCATATAACCGGCTTAGTAATCCTTTGAGGTCTACCTCCTGCTTTCCTGTGATAATGACCGTTGCATGTGATTTCAGGACACGGAGGGTCCCAGGATCAATTCTCTCTGCGCAACCAATCACCCTCTTTCCGGGCCCCCTGCACAGGACAGCCGCACTAACAGGGATACGTGCCCTGCTGTCCACAACAATTCTCACAGGGTTTTCATCCAGCCCCCTGGAGACCCTTGCCTGTTTCAGTTCTTCGGATTTTACCGTCAGGGATGGATCATCTGCGATGACCGTGCCGATACCGACCATGATGGCATCACTTCCGGCTTTCAGCTGGTCCACCCGCATGAAATCCGCGTTCCCCGAAATTTTAACCTGCCGCCGCTCTTTCGTCGAAAGTTTGCCGTCCGCACTCATGGCAACATTGACGGTCACATATGGGCGCATGTATAATTGTTCGATATGGTGGTATTAGTTTATTTTGAGGGCAATCCGGAAAAACCGGGCCCCGGTTATTAATTCTTTTACAGGAACGAGTATGACATAACTCCCGGGACGTCACCGTTTAATGGTTGAAACCCTGAAATTGTCCAAAATTTCACTTTATACTATGAATCAAAATGACTGTGCCAGCACCCTTTATAATGGTTTTATCGCGCTCTGATAAGCGAGTTATTCATTATTGAACCCGATCAACTGGTAATAGAACTATGTCCCCTGCAGAGACTGGAACATCAGGCCACCCCGTACCAGATGACAGGATATTACGATTTTTCCAGTCTCCGCTTTTTTTGAGTATAACAATCGGGATACCGTTTTGTATCTACAAATTCATATTCGGATCTCTTGCCATCAGGAACGGTATACATGGGGAACAGGCACTTGTTGTGCTCGGATGGGTTATTATCACCTGGGCAGCACTGGATCTTACCATGAACGTCACCAGGGCATGCCTTGACTTTTACGGGCGCAGCAATGTCATTGAATACTGCACGATTGCGCAGATTGGCCGGTATTTTAATGCACCACGGGCGTTTCTTGCTTTTGATACCCTCCTCTCATTTTCAATTATCTGCACCATGCTCTGGTCCGGCTGGATTACCAGGCTTACTCCTTTTGAAGCATTTCTCTGGTATGCCGCAACTACACTGAACCTGATCAGTCTTTCTATCGTGATTATGTATGATGAGGCGTTACGGGCACGACGTCCCGCCCGCGAAAAATAGTCTTGGTCACCACAAATAGATCCTGTATTTCTTAGGTAGATCTGCGATACATGATTACCAGGCTTAAGGCTTCTTTCTAATACCCATGGCAATCAGCGCGACAGATATACTAAGAATAATCAGGGGTGTAGACAGCTGAGCCTTTTTCGTTGTTGCGGGGTTTACCGGTGTGATGGGGTCGGTAGAGGGAATTGAGAAAACCGTGACTGATGGGAGGGTAGTGGTAGCTTCCGGTATCGGTTCAGTTATCATAGTCTTTTGAATCGATACAAATGAGCCCGGGGTAATCGATACCTTTTCAATAATCGTCCGGTACCCCGGGCGTTCAAGCCGTATTTCATGGTCACCTTCGGTCAGGCCACGTGTCTGTGGTGTATTGCCAACTGACTGGCCGTCAATGAAAATTTCCGATGCTATCGGAGTTGTATTTATAAAAGCCGTTCCGATCGAGGTATAAGGCTCACCACTCTTCGTAAGCGATACGCTGATTGTGCCATACACGGAACTGCTTACGCTGGATTTCCCAAAAGGTTTTTTTGAAGCATATATCGTGTAAATCCCTTCTTTCAGCGAAAAACCCTGTCTCGCGGTATTCCAGGTGAATGACCAGTGATCATTTGTCACATCGGTTACCGTGAAACTTTCCGGATCTCCCGTGAGCACCGGGACTTGCATATTATCCAGTCGTACCCCGTTTGAAGGCAGATCGGGACCTGTCACAAACAGGTAGATAGAGTCTGAACTGATGGTGGTGCCTTTCAGATCAACGCGATTCCCGATTTTTTCATTGACATCTGCAGCAAAAGAATGACCGGAATATACTGCCAAAGCAAGAATAAAACATAGAAGGAATAACCATTTTATAGATACGCTACTCATTTTAACCTTCATTCCTCTTCGAATTGAATATATTTCCCGGTCACGTAAGTAATTTTGTTCAAGCCCAGTTTAAATTGGATAAACGGCCGGGTGCCGGGATCAAGACCCAAAATTCGGGAAATTCCGGGGCATTTATTTTTCCTGTAATGTAGGCCCAATATTTTGGGGGCCATGCGTTAAAACTCTCAATCATATAACCTGGATATATAGTTATTATCCTCGAACCAGGTCTGCGATACGGTCCGTCTTTACGAGGACAGTCCCGATATTTGCCATGTCAAAGAGGTTGGCCTCATGAACCGCAGAGGTCCGGGCTGCGACAGCGTCATCAACCAGGACGGTACGATACCCGAATGCAGCAGCATCGAATACGGTGGTCCTGATGCAGTTAGGGGTCTGGATCCCGGTGATAAATACCGTATCAATCCCTAGCGATCGTAACAGCAGGTCGAGATCAGTGTTCATAAAAGCGCTCATACGGTTTTTCCGGATCAGGTACTCCCCCTGCAAGGGCCGGAGTTCATCAATGATCTCCACACCCTTTGTTCCCTCAACGGCGAATGGGACCGATTTAAAGATCTCACGCCGGAATATTTCTACATCGGAACCATCGCTTCGTTGGACTCGTACAACATGGAACACGGGATATCCCAGGTTCCGGAACACCTCAAGTACCTTCCTGACATTTGCGATGATGGGTTCAGCCCCGGGCATCTGCATGGGTGAACCTGCACGGACAAAATCGTTCTGCATATCGATAATCAGAAGTGCGGGCTTTTTCATTTCCTTCTCCGTAAACCACCTTTGTCCGGGGCATGTATTAAATGTTGATTAAAAGGTGTCACACTTATTATCAATCCAGATTGGTGACCTTTTCGAGGTACTGGATAAAGTATCAACCAGGCTAATTTCGTGATCCTAATTTTTCTGTAACAGGATCATACTATTGAGTGAAAAGGAATGGTGGAGATAAGTTCAGAAGGTCCTGTAACAAAGGTCAATGTTGGCAGGCTGACAAATGCCATTTTCGTGTTTACCCTCCTCCTGCTATTCCGGAATGTAAAAACCCCTACATGGGGGGACTATATCGGAAACGCAACGGCAAATGATTTCGGGCTGATGCAATTACCGGATATACTCAATTTTTTAAACGCATTCATCATTATCGCGATGCTCTGGGTAGTCCTGTTCAATATTTTTAATAACCTGCAGAAAATTGACCGTGTTTACCTTTATCTCCATCTTATTACGTTAATGATGGTAATTTTTATCCCGGTATCGAGCCATCTTAACGTTGTTTTTCCTGGCAGATCCGTCTTTCCACTCCTGTTTAACCTCAATATGCTGGTTATAGGTGTGTTGCTTTTCTTCGAATGGTGGCACATTTCCCGGAAACCCTCCATCCAGAAACCAGGGATCAATTCCTTGCAAAAACGGTGTATTGGAATTAAGATGCTCTACATCCCCGTGACAGCAGTTGTCGGGGCAGTTCTTTCGACATTCGATCTTCAGTATACTCAAAGCGTATATTTTATCACGATGATTGCCTTCGCACTAACCACCTTTTATTTCAGGAACAGGAAGGAACCAGGGGGAATTGAATCAATATGACGGCAGAAACCAAGGATTCTGCAGGGTCCTGTAAAGACCCCGGCACCTGCACCAGCTGTAACGGGGTCGTTCCTCATGATATGTTTGAGATCATGATGAACGGGGTATTTGCTTTTGTAATGACCCTGATCGTAAAGAACAATATCCCGCTTCCTTCAGC
>JBAXTR010000259.1:0-3425 GCA_037130095.1 Methanomicrobiales archaeon | reverse complement strand
CTCTCCGGGAACAATGCGAGCGGAAATTATGGCACCGGCAGCACCGGCTCCGAGCACTATGGCGTTGGGATCGACCTTTATGGCTCGAGCAACACACTCTCCGGGAACAACGCCAGTGGGAATTACGGCAGCGGCGGCTCCGGCGGTCGCGGTTATGGGATCTACCTGGTCGAATCGAGCAACAACAACCTCACCGGAAATACCGCTTACCTGAACACTAATGGTATTTTCCTCACCCGCTCAGGCAGCAACACCCTCACCAACAACACCGCCACCTCGAATTACTGGAATGGCATCCACCTCTCCACCTCTTCCAACAACAACCTCATCAACAACACCGCGTACTTGAATACTGAAAATGGCATCTACCTCGACACCTCATCCAACAACAACAACCTCACCGGGAACTGGATCACGGGAAACCGTAATTACGGGATCTCCCTTACAGGAAGTTCCACAGGTAACACTATCTACAACAATTACTTCAACAACACCAACAATACCTACGTCTCCACCGACAGCACCGGCAACATATGGAACACCACCCCCACACCCGGCATAAATATCGTCGGCGGCCCGAACCTGGGCGGGAACTACTGGGCAACCCCAACGGAGACTGGCTGGTCCCAGACCCACCCGGACATCGGACACGGGTTTGCGGAACCCTATAATATCACGGCAGCAGGCCAGTACCAGGTATGTCACGGCTACGGGGGCGTCTGTAATCCCGTTGACTTCGATTATTACCCACTTGTGATGCCGACCCCCACACCAGCACCCTCACCCGGTCCGTCCGGCTCATCCGGCTCGTACAACGTGGTCATCCAGCCAATTACACCGGGTACCCTGCCCTACGATTCGGCATTCACCGCCAATACCATCCCTGCGACCATGGAGTCCTGCCACTCGTACACCGTCGGGGTGACGGTGAAGAATACGGGTACACTGAACTGGACATCTGCAAACGGTGTTGTCCTGATTTCATCATCTTCGAACGGTTTCACCTTCGACCCGTCCAGATGCAGGATCCCCCCGGGTGTCGTGGTCCAACCCGGGCAATCCTACACCTTCCCGGTGAAAATCACGGTTCCCTGCCCGATGAATGACGGCACTTACCCGTTACGGTTTAAGATGGTTTACACCGTCCAGACAAAATCCGGGCCGGTAGAGGTACCATTCGGGGATACCCTGACGGATAGCGTTACGGTAGGGGCAACAACGGTTGGATCATCGGGAGTGAAGATGGGAGTGAAGTCATTTGCACCCACGACGACGATCCCGGGGAGTTCAGGCCGGTTCACGGCGAGTATTCCCAATATAGCGGATATCAACCCGGCAACTACTATCGCACCAGGGTATTACACCGGTACCAGCAGGAACACACCCAACGGAGCCGTTGCCCGGAATTTCCTCCCTTTAACGGACCTTCTGTGGACCGTTTTCCCGGCTGAATAACCCTTTTTTTAATAATTTTTTTAAAACAGCATCAGGTTTCTGACGTTCTCATCGACATCACCACCCCAGCTCCTCCTTTCCACCACCCCTTCCCAATCCCTCACAAATACGCAGCCCCTATAAGGCCTCATACAATCCTCCCTTCCGGAAAGCCTCACTACCTCAAGGGCATCGGGAGGGGTGGAGGGATATGGAATATGAAAATAACAGGATACTTGCGATAATAATGAGATATCGGTGGGAATAGGAATTGAATAGGAATTTCTTAACCTGCATGATGAAATTTTCAGGGAAGTCCAGGGACTTCTCATAAAGTCCCCCAAAAACACACGAAGCTGGAATGTTTCCCCAACCTTATGCAAATTTTTTTTAGAATCCATTAAGAAAAAGATAGTGCCCTAGTAACCGCTCAAAACGGACAACGTAGTATTGATATCGAGGTACCGGTCTTTCTCTTTTGTATAGTGCGGCCAGGTGACGTCCATTCCCCCGTTCGGATCTCCTGTTTTTGCAAACCGGGTCCAGAGGTCCACGACATTGGCTGCTACGGCAGGGTCCGGGTGGGCCATCGTCGCCCCAAACAACAGGAATGTCTCACTGCCATGGAATGCCCCCATGTTCAGTCCGGGGAGGACATAGGAATACCGGTAAAGATAGGTATTCCTGTTCAAGTCCGCCATCGATCCTGCAACAAGCTTCGCAGCACCGGCAAAGTCATACCGGGTCATTATCTGGCACAGGCGAAGTGGGACCTCATCTGTTGAATTGGCAGGAAATTGTGAAAGGACTGCAGGTGCATCCGGTCCGAACCGGGTGGTGATGAACGCCATATACTCCCGGATAGTAATGTTCGCATCTCCGACCAGGGTGAACCCTTCGTCCGCGTTAGTCCCGAGCATCAGGGGGACAGGGTTCTGACGTTGGAGAAGGTACAGGTTCTTCGGGTAGTCCGGGAGAACCCACCCATCAATCGTCGGTTTGAAATAGTGGCCTGTCAGGATGTCAAATGAGCGGGCTGGCCACGGAGTTGCTTTAACCAGGTCTTCGGCGCTCACGTTACGCATCTGTGCAATAGTATCAGGACCGGAGATGCCCATGTTTTGTGTATAATCCTGCCCGAAATGTTCGGCGTCGGCTTTTGAATAGACCGCATCGATAATCGTATCGTTATTCAGGAGAGGGCCGCTTTGGATAATTGCCTGGCTGTAAAGCCCCGTGCTTACCGGGCTTACCAGGTGAATGTAGATACTTTCTGCTCCTGCAGACTGCCCGAATATTGTTACCCTTGAGGGGTCCCCGCCGAACACCCCGATGTTACGTTGGACCCATTGGAGCGCTGCGACCTGGTCGAGAATCCCGTAATTACCCGAGACGTTATCCGGGGACTCCTTATCGAGATCCGGGTGGGCGAGGAACCCGAGGGGTCCAAGCCGGTAATTCGTCGTCACGACGATTACACCTTTCTTCGCGAGGGTTGTCCCGTTGTATATTTCAATCGTGCCAAAGGGCGCAATCTGGGTGAATGCCCCGCCAAAAAAGAAGACCATAACCGGCAGTTTTTCATTGGCTCCCTGTGCAGGAGTCCAGACATTGAGATACAGGCAGTCCTCGCTCATTCGGGAAGGAGGCGCCCGGGGGGTTGGAGGTTGGAAAGGATTCGCTGAAAATAACTTCGTTTCCTTAATGCCTGCCCATGGCTGCACAGGGGCAGGAGGTCTCCATCGCAGGTCTCCTGTAGGAGGAGCCGCGAATGGGATACCGAGATACACACAGAGCCCGTCCTGTTGTAGCCCGGAAATATACCCGGCGTCAGTCTTCACAACAGTAGGATCGGGTTTTGTGCCGGGTCCTTTTGGATCTGATAAATATTGTGAGTGATCGGAGGTTGTGGGTGATAGTGAAGTCGGCTCAGGAGTCGTGGATTTTTCGGTAACCATAGTATCATTAAAGGAAGTGACAGGTATTATCAT
>JBAXTR010000258.1:0-3429 GCA_037130095.1 Methanomicrobiales archaeon | reverse complement strand
GTCCTGAATATCAAAGGACTCAAACCCTAGGCAGACCTGGAAAGAACCTGATCAGGTAAATCTTCTTTTTATTTCGCCCGGTTTATTACGGTAGTCTCGGGTATGGGGGCCCCCATGGTCCAATATTTCCAGCCGTCGGCATAATAGTAGATATGGATTTTTGAAAAGTAAGGTTCGGGTTTTCCACGTTCACGAATGAATAGAGCGACCTCTTCAAACTCCTGCTGCCGATCTGGTTCCCATTCTCTGACCGCATACTCATGGGGACATTGTAGCATAGTCCTCGCATATGTCCATCTTCTTGATTTTACAAATTCCACGAAATTGTCTGCATCCATACTGATGGTTCTCTTTTCATCTGACAAGAGAATCAGGTTATTCACCCATGAGGATTCTGATCAGTCGGATAATTTTTCTGTCCCCTTGGATAACCTGTTAGCGAGTCCGCAACTAATATCAGCGAGCCCCTGATTTTTCCATCAAGAACTGTTTCCGGTTCTCCCTTACCTCGTTGTCATCAGGATTAATCTCAAGTGCCCGGTCATAGGACTCGATGGCCTCATCATACCGGCCGAGCTTTCCAAGTGCGGATCCACAATTATTCCATGCCTGGGAATTATTCGGGTCATTTTCAAGTGCTTTATTGAAGGCATCCAGGGCATCCTGGTACCTGCCAAGTTCGCCAAGTGCAATTCCCTTACCCTCCCAGGCCTCTGAATCCCCTGGATCGATCCTGAGTGCTTCATCAAAGGACAAAATTGCTTCTTCATACCGTTCAAGCGGGATAAGAACATTGCCACGGTTGTACCACACATTGGCATAACCAGGATCGATAGTAAGCACGTTGTCAAAAGATACAAAGGCATCATCATAACGGCCGAGTTTGTCAAGGAGGACACCGCGATTGAACCACACATTGGGATTACCGGGGTCGGATTTAAGCGCCTTATCATATGATTCGATTGCATCCTCATATCGTTCAAGACTTCCGAGAGCTGTACCGCGGTTGAACAATGCATAGACATTTCCTGGATCGATCCTGAGTGCGTTGTCAAAGGATTCGATGGCATCATCATATCGTTCGAGGATTCCAAGTGCGTTACCCCGGTTGTACCATGCAGCCAGGTTACCGGGGTCGATTTTGAGCGCTTCGTCATAGGATGCAAGGGCCTCATCATACCGGCAGAGATCGTCAAGTGCAACACCGCGATTGTACCACGCCTCGACAGATCCAGGATTGATTTCAAGTACGTTGTCAAAGGATGCCACAGCATCATCGTATTGACCGAGTCTGGCAAGAACGATTCCACGCTCAAACAATGCATCGGAATCATCCGGATAGATACCGAGTGCTTTGTTGTAAGAAGCGATGGCTTCGTCATACCTGCCAAGTTTGTCAAGCGTATTGCCACGAGTGAACCAGATATCCGATAAATTGGGATTGATCTTAACCGCGTTGTCAAAAGAGGTCAACGCATCGGCATATTGACCGAGCCTGTCAAGAGCGATTCCATGGTTATTCCATGCCTCTGCGTATTTTGGATTAATTTTAATTGCTGCATCAAAACATTCCAGTGCTTCAGGAAATTTATCCTGGTCTAAAAATTGATATCCTTTCTCGTTCCATTTTTCTGCGTCCTCGTTTTTATTATTATCCTGATTAATCTCCAGATTTTTCTCAACCATGTAATCCAGCTATGAATTCTTTTTACAAACAATAAGTGTATCTGGGGGTCGGATTGCCTTTTATATTTGCGATATTACCTGTTTTGCACCTAAATAATATCAAGCACAATTAACTCCTCGGTTTCACATTGTTCACACTGGTGCCCACGGTCATCCCATTCTTCATCTGAATATTCTTCATCCGTCTCTTCGCTGCAATATTCGCATATTCTTTTTTCGCATGGCATGATACACGTTCCTCCTTGCGTTACCGGGCGTGGATTTTGAAACACCCCTGATTCTATGTTACAAACTTATCCAGGCGGATCGAAGCTCTACAGCGAGAGCACCCGATCCGAACAGGTCTATTAGAGGGAGTACCTTGCTGGACTAGTTCGACCTTGCTTCCCATATAGGTCCACTCATAGTCACATCGGTGGCATTTAACACGAATACTTGTGAGCATACCATGAGTTTAGATAACATGGGTATATGGGTCAGCTCCAGGCGGAAGGTGAAAGTAAAGGAAAAGGGGCCAGGTGGCCGGCCCCCAAAACTGATCTCATGTGTTGGTTTTTATGCGGTTTAGGTTGGTAACTGACAGACTAATATCAGTACCGATAGGGACTATCTTTTCCCGATATAAATTGTTGATCATTTTACTGTGGGGGTAATGGGTGACTGACAAATGGGCTCCTTTTCAATGGGTCCTTTTTTTGCTCCTTCTTTACCCTAAAAACGTATAAAACAACCAATATTAGCCCGAATTATTAAAAAGTCCTCTAAAAATGAGTAGTATTACCCAACCCCACCTGACTTAATCTATCCCTGTTCGTTTAAATCGCCCGGATTAGTCCCCTTTCTCCTCTGGTACCTAATACGCCTATTTACAGCGATTTTATCCCGGTTCCGCCAATAATAGGCCCTCCTTTGCTTCTTATCCTTTTCCGGGTTCCGCAAACGCCACCTTTTCCACCGTGGAATAGCCTTTTTTCGGTATTTTGCGATCAGGAGGGCAGTCCGGAGTGAAACTGTGCAGGTGGTCATAGGTCCAAATCTCTCCTGCCAGTACCTCCACACGCAACACAAGGTTCAGGTAACCGGCGTTTTCGTAGGAATTTGCCAGTTCCCCGGCATACAACGCAATCGATTTCCCAATACCTGCTCTTGTCGGTCACGGGCCTGCACCTCCCTCAGCTGAGCTTTTGGCCAGGACCTCCCGGTCATAACACTGCTGGCAGATGTTCGTCCGCATCTCCCTGTCGCAATAGGCAATCTTGCCGAGGTTGCAGATGACACAGCGACCGAGATCTTTGGTGGTCCTCACCATATTGGAGGGGACAATTGTGCCCGGAAGCGGGGGTGCCTTGGCCTGGTCCCTCCGGACTGCTGCCTGGTAACAGTCCTTGCAGACCCTCCGGGCCGTCTGGTCCTTTCTTGATTTTCTCCCCCCTGTAAGTTTCTCGATATAGTCGACCTTCTTGCGACCGCAGGAATGACAGTGTCCACGGCGGTCAGCATAATCAAGCGGTTTGTAGTCCTGTGGACGGAGATGCACAACATGCACAACGGTTTCGTCTGAAGCACAATTCACGTTGTGCGTCACAACACCATTCTGCATGGGGCCATTGGCAATTGGGGGTTCACTTGGCAGGTCCTGTTCTTCATGCACAACATTTTCAGATTCACAGGCACTTGGAGAGCCTGGACATTTGGCATCAATTTCTGGTGCCCTGTGTTCTGATTTTCCATGAGTTATACTAT
>JBAXTR010000257.1:0-3437 GCA_037130095.1 Methanomicrobiales archaeon | reverse complement strand
ATAGAAATCACCGGATGCGCTGACATCAATGAGGAACGGGCACAGTCCTACGCGGCGCGCTTTAAAATACCCGCCTCATTCAGCAGTTACACCAACATGATGGACTCAATAAAACCTGATGCCCTGTATCTCGCGGTTCCGCACAACTTCCATTTTCCGATCCTGACGGAAATCATCAATAGAGGGCTGCCGGTACTGTGTGAAAAACCGGTTACGATTAGCATCGCAGATGCCATTGAAATCACCAACCTCTCACATAAAAAGGGGATAAAGGTTGGCATCAATTACCAGTACCGGTATGACAAGTGCTGTTACACCCTGAAACAAGCAGCGGACCGCGGCGACCTCGGTAAAATATATTACACACGGATCAATGTGCCATGGCACCGCGAGCAGAGTTATTTCGAGAAGAGCGTCTGGCATTCCAAGCTCGCCTCCGCAGGAGGTGGGACGCTCATCACTCAGGGGAGCCATGCCCTTGATTTCATGCTCTGGCTCTCAAGCGCGGTACCGCAGTCCGTCCAAGGTGTGACTGCAAAACACACATTTACCAATGTCGAGGTTGAGGACTTCGCCATGGGCACAATCACCATGAGCGACGGGTCGTATATCCATATCACGTGCTCTATGGTTGCGAACCCCCAGTCCCCTATGACCATTGAGGTGTACGGGAGCAAGGGTACCGCTCTGTACCAGGGTTCGGACATATTCCCTAAAATTAGTTTCAAAGGGGTGAAAGTACGGTCTGCGAAACCGCCGGCGAAAGGATTCATAGCACTTATGCGTTCAATTGAAGGATTCAGGCAATGGGTTGTTGATGATGTCCCCTACCTCATCCCGATAGAGGAGTCCATCCCGGCGCTGGCCGTGGTTGAGGCGTTCTATCAGTCGGCCAAAAGCGGGAAGACGGAGCAGATTGATGCGAAGCATAGACTGCTGTTAAAGCGGGGGTAATTATCGTTTGAAATGATTAAAATGTTTAAGTGCCGCTTGAAGAATAGGTTTTTAAGTTTTCCATAGCAATGAAGAAATCATTAAACTGGTTATGAATAAACGGGGGATACACATGGGCATTAAAAAATCAGCCCTGATTACCGGCGCGGCGCGGGGCATTGGACATGGAATCGCGATGCAACTGGCGAAAGATGGATATGCCATTGCGGTCATGGATATCCCCGAAGAGTCCATTATAACCGAATCCCTCGCAAAAATCAGGGGATGCGGACAACCAGTCATCTACATCAAGGGGAATATCACCTCCCCTGCGGACAGAAAGGCGGCGCTTGACGTTGTTCTATCGGCATTCGGTAGGATTGATGTCTTGGTCAACAATGCGGGGGTCGCTCCCGGCATAAGAATGGATATTCTTGAAACAACCGAGGAAAGCATGGACTTTGTGCTCGGGATCAACCTCAAGGGCACCTTTTTTCTTACGCAGCTCGTAGCAAGCGAGATGGTCCGGCAGATAAAAACCATCGATGGCATCAGGCCGAAGATCATCAATATAAGTTCCATATCCGCGTACACATCATCAACCCCCAGGAGTGAATACTGCATCTCCAAGGCCGGGGTCAGTATGGTCACGGCCCTCTTTGCTGACAGGCTCGCAGAATACGGCATCAATGTGTACGAGGTGCGGCCTGGCATCATCATGACCGATATGACCGCGGGCGTGAAGGAAAAATATGACACTCTTATCAATAATGGCATCACCCCGATCAAACGCTGGGGGTATCCCGAAGATATAGCCAACGCGGTCTCGGTGTTGTGCTCAGGCAAACTCGATTTTTCCACGGGAGAGATCATCAATGTTGATGGGGGATTTCACCTAAGGAGGCTGTAAATGAAAGTGGATACGATAACCATAAACGGCATAAAGATTGATACATACAGCCTGAATACAGTAATTGTAGGCAGTGGCGCTGCAGGGTTTAACGCCGCTGATAGCCTTTTCGATCTCGGGCAGACCGATATCGCGATGATTACTGAAGGTATGAACATGGGGACATCCCGGAATACCGGTTCGGATAAACAGACCTATTACAAGCTCACCCTCGCAGGTGACACCCCTGATTCCGTAATGGAAATGGCCAGAACATTGTTTAATGGCGGCAGCATGCACGGAGATATAGCCCTTGTCGAGGCAGCGCTCTCCGCTCGCTGCTTCTGCAAGCTGATTTCGATCGGGGTACCCTTTCCGCACAACCGGTACGGCGAATACATCGGTTACAAGACCGACCATGACCTGCACAAGCGAGCGACCTCAGCCGGGCCGCTGACCTCGAAGTTCATGACCGAAAAACTTGAGGCCCAGGTCATAAATAAGGGGATCAAAATATTTGACCGTTTCCAGGTAATAGGGATACTTACTGACATGACCAGCAAGGAGACCCGCGCCGTTGGCCTTGTAGCCATAAACTGCGCAGAAATTGAAAGACCTAACAGGGGTTTTACCCTTTTCAATTGCACGAATATAATCTACGCCACGGGAGGGCCTGCAGGTATGTATCAGGCATCTGTGTACCCCTTAAGCCAGACAGGGGCATCGGGCATTGCTTTTGATGCGGGAGTAAGGGGTATCAACCTGACTGAATCACAATACGGGATCGCGTCCATAAAATTCAGGTGGAACCTTTCCGGGACATATCAACAGGTCATTCCACGCTATATTTCCACGAACAAGGACAAGGGCGATGAAAGCGAGTTCCTGGATGAATTTTTCGAAGAGCCCGGAGCCATGCTGGATGCCATATTCCTCAAAGGGTACCAGTGGCCATTTGATCCGCGAAAAATTTCAGATTTTGGCTCCTCGCTTATTGATACTCTTGTGTATTACGAAACACAGATCAAGGGAAGGCGCGTATTTCTCGATTTCACTAACAATCCCTCCTGGGGCAGTAAAAATGGTGATCTTGATTTCTCCCTTCTGGGGGATGAAAGCCGCACCTATCTCGAAAAATCCGGGACACTGTTCGGAACGCCACTGGACCGGCTGAAAAAAATGAACCAGCCCGCCATAGACTTATACAGTGACCATGGGATTGATATAACCCAGGAATACCTTGAGATCGCCGTATGTGCCCAGCATAACAACGGGGGGTTGATGGGCAATGAGTGGTGGGAGAGCAATGTCCGGCATTTTTTTCCTGTTGGTGAAGTGAATGGCACATTCGGGATATACCGTCCCGGAGGGAGCGCCCTGAATTCAACCCAGATTGGGGGCATCAGGTCGGCGCAATATATCCAGGCCAACTATAACCATGCACCACTCCCGCTTGATGACTTTACGAAAAAAACAGCATCTCAGATCTCTGATAAAATAGGACTTGCAGATAAACTTGTTTACGGTATATCAGAAAAATCGAATATCCACGAAAAAAGGTCAGCCGCGCAGTCCCGCATGACGAAATATGGGGCGCACATCAGGTCGTTACAAC
>JBAXTR010000256.1:0-3438 GCA_037130095.1 Methanomicrobiales archaeon | reverse complement strand
TGTGCCCCCCGTCACGGTCTTTCGCAAAGAACCGGATAGTCGTGATCTTTTCCCCGTATCGTACCGCGTTGTCCATCAGGTTGTAAAAGACCTTGACAACGAGTGGATCTGCGAAAACTTCCGTCATGGCAGTGAGATCGTTCTTCACCATGACCTGGCCGAGCGCTGCTTCCTTTGCAGCAGTCTCAACGAGTGAGCGGATGTCCTGCCAGGCAGGGGCATTGACACCGATCTCCTCGTATTCCTTGGTGAACCGGATCATGGCGGAGATCCGCGAACTTGCCTTCGTAATCTGGGTGAAATAATCCTCAAATGTCGGGTCCGTGGCTTTTTTCTGTAACAACTGCAGAAATCCATTCAGCGCAAGAAGCTGGTTGTTGATGTCATGCCGGGTTATGCTGGAAAGGAGGTTAAGTTTTTTATTGGCTTTCTGCAATGCATGTTCATCCCGCTTGCGCTCGGTAATGTCCCGGATGGACTCGATTGCTCCAATAATGTTCCCGGCGGAATCGCAAAGCGGTGATGCCTTAAATACCAGATATGCTCCCATTCCATCATTGAGGTAACGGAGGAAGATCTCGGAGCGTATGGAACTGCCTTCTTTTTGCATGACCGGATATTTTGCAATAACTTCAGGGTCCTCGTGAAGGACAAGATCAACCGTGATCGGACGCCGTTCATGGTAGAACGGGAGAGCATATTCATAATTTGCTTTTCCGATCATCTGATCCGCAGAAACGCCGGTCATCAATTCTATTGCACGGTTCCACGCAAGGACCGTCCCGTTTTTATCAATGACAAGGGTGGCATCGGGTAGGAAATTGATGATGTCCTTCATTTTCTGCTCGCTCTCCCGGAGGGCAACCTCAGCCAGGTTGCGGTCAGTTACATCCAACCCGATAGCAATATAGTCCGATACCGGTCTTGTTGCATCGGGAATACCGCGTGTGTTCCAGGAAATAATTTTCTTTGTTCCCTGCTTTGAGAGGATGGTTGTCTCGAAATTTTCGAGATAGTTATCCTCCTGGATGATCCGCCTGATGGTATCGGTGATCTGCTTCCGGTACTCTTCATCAGGGTAGATTTTTTTCCATATTTCGTTCTGCCCGATGACTTCAGCAGAATGATATCCACTGATCTCCTCCGCTGCGGTATTCCACATGAGGATGGTACCTTTCGAGTCAAGGACGCTCAGCCAGACCCGTGCGTTGGTGATGACACTTTGCTGGAATTCGGTCATGTGCTGAAGTGCCACCTCTGCCCGCTTGCGCTCGGTCAGATCAATTAAAGTCGCCAGAATGTTATCGCCCAGGGTGATCCCGGAGATTTCAATGATACGCTCTTCCCCACTTTTACAGGTCACCGTGTATTCGACAGGCTTGATATCTATGCCCTCCCCGGTTGCACATTCTAGCGCGGCTTCCCATGTTGATGTCACCCACTGCCGGTAGTGGGCATCGGGATATGCCAGCTGCCACCACTCGGTAAGGGTGGGGACATCATCTGCAGTGTATCCAAAAATCTGAACAAAACGCTCGTTCCGAAAGGTGATCACCCCGTCCACGTTCACATAGCACAAGGGCAGGGGGACCTTTTCCAGGATCTTCTGGAAGCGTGCTTCACTATCCAGCTGTGCCTTTTCCAATTCCTTGAGTTCGGTGATATTGGAACAGAATGCCATATACGAACCATTGGGTAAACGCACCGAGTTCATGATAACCGGAATTTCTGACCCGTCTTTTTTCAGCAACCTGGATTCCACAAAAAATTGGCCATTCGTCTGGAGATCCTGAAAACGTTTCCGTGAGGCCGCAAGGTTCTTTGCTGGGACGAGTTGTGTAATATCAAGTGCCAGTAGTTCCTCCCGCGTATACCCGACGAGATCACAGGCAGCACGGTTGACATCAATATACCTGCCCCCGGAATCGGCGACAAAGATACCTTCGGGGGAATACTCAATATATTCCCGGAACTTCTCCTCTGACTGAATGAGCTCATCGACTGCACCCTGTTTATCAAGAAGAGCTTTTGCCAGTTTCAGGTTGCTGTAACTCAGGTTGGAAATTTTGGAGGCAAATTTTGTATAAAAATCCATGATGGTTTTAACCTTCTCACGGCTCCACCGGGGGACACGGTCAAGTGCAGCAAGGTATTCTTCTTTATTGAAACCAAACTTTTCTGCCTGTGTCGTAAATACCGAACGGTCCGGTATTTCGTCAGTAAAGAAAAACTGCCCGAGAAACAGGTTGCCCACGTGTTTCTGGCCTATCATGATGGGAGTCACCATATCCCACATGTGGTTTTTGCACTTGTAAATCAGGTATTCACCTGGTTTTACATTCCCGGTGAGGTAGAGATCACTTTCCAGGCAGTTCCTGCAACTCATTTCATTGACCCGGTGGAATTTTGTGCAGATATCCTGCCACCCCGTGGCTACCAGGACATTCCCTTTCAGGTCCAGGATCGCGATTCCCATCCCGGTAAGGGAATATAAATCGTCCATTAGGGGCTGGATCTCGCGGCTTTCGATAATATTCGCAAACTCCTCCTCCCCGATGTCATAATCCTGTTCAAGAAGTAAATCCAGTTTTAACCGCAGTTTCTCCTCGCTTCCCTTAAGGGCCTGTTCTACCAGGATGCGACGGGTGATGTCACGGACAATACCAATTACACCGGTAATATTTCCTGAAGGATCATAGTGGGGAGAGTAGATCCCTGTTACCCAGCCACTTTTTCCGGTTGATGGGATAGAGAAGTGGAAATCCTGGGATTCTCCGGAAATCCCGGCCAACGCCTGCTCAAGCAGGCCGGCAACGCCGGTCTCCTGATGGAACGGAAATAGTTCGATGGCGTTCTTACCCAGGACTTCCGCTTCGGTGATACCAGTCAGGTTCTGCATGAATTTGTTCCAGAGGACGATACGCAGTTCGTGGTCATAGACGATGATCCCTTCCCTGGCATACGATATCACCTCCTGATTGAATTTTTCAGCCTCCCGCTTTCCGATTGCCTGCCTGATTTTATGAACAAGTTCCGCGAACTGGGCGTCCGGGTCCCCGCCTTTCTGAAGATAGAAGTCGGCCCCGTTGTTAATTGCCTGGATGACGATCTCTTCCCTCCCTTTCCCGGTAAACAGGATGAACGGGATTGACCCGAATTTCTCCCGGACCTTCATAAGAAACTGGATACCGTCCATGCCGGGCATCTGGTAATCTGATACAATCGCATCAATTTTTTCGTTTTCGAGAAGTGTTAGCGCGGTAGATGCTGAATCAATAGCCTTTACAGAAAAATCTCCGTTTCGTTCAAGGAACAACTGACCAATCTCAAGAAGGGTGGTGTCGTCGTCAACATAAAGAACCCGGAGAGAGTTTGGCATTATAATTTACTTATTCACGTTGCAATATATGTGGATATGTAATTGCATATCATAATGGG
>JBAXTR010000255.1:0-3456 GCA_037130095.1 Methanomicrobiales archaeon | reverse complement strand
TCTTGCGGTTAAAAGAATTTCAAAGATTGGATTTCTTTACTGCGGATTGTCGGATAAATCTTTCAGGATAGCCGAGATTTTCCTGAAAAAACCTTCACGAATTCAGGCTCTTGCTGTAATTATGGTTCTATGCTTGTTTGTATTTTCACTGACCGAATACCGATTGAGGAAAAAATTGAAGCAAACGGGTGAATTTGTACTCTCGCAAATCAAGAAACCGACCCAGAACCCGACTCTGAAATGGATATTTTTCAAGTTCAGGGGAGTTATTGAATTCAAAATCAGGGTAAATAACTCTGAAGTGTCACGGATCGGTAATATGAAGCCCGAATTGGCCAAAATCGTTTCATTGCTGGGGGCGCCTTATGAAAAATACTATTTTTGAATTACTAACTGCGGAATGTGAGATTATACAGGTTTGACAGGTTATCCGAAATGTTGCTGCCGATAGGTATCCAGGTAGTGAAATGACATGGAATGAATGAAATAGCGCCTTGAAAAGAATTTGTTCCAGTTTGGATCTTTGATAAAAAAAGGTATTCCAGTATTTATGCAGCAGACGGGGCGCCAGGACCTTCGATAGCCTGTTTAATCTGGGCCTGGAGCTGCTCAAATTTTCCCTGGAGCATTTTTTCCTGTTTTTCAAGTGACTTGATACGGAGGTCCAGAGTTTCCTGTTTTTCCGTCAGGTTCTGGATAACATACTCCTTTTTCTTCTGCATCATGACGGTCCCGACACTCATGTATACATTTCCATCCTCCGGTACATCGGCAAGCTCTTCAACGGCCCGTTTCGCTTCCCGGAGCGCCATTTCATACTGTGTTTTCTGTGCCATGACATTCTGCATCTGCTGTTGGATCTGTTGCAGCATCGCAAGCTGGTTCTGGACTTTTGGTGAGATCTGGTTCATATTTTGCAACCACCACGATTAGGTATAATTTCCTGCATTTCCTTAGCAACATTCACGAGCCGGAGCCACATGTTAAGAGATGCCCTGAGCGCTCCGATATCCGATGCACTCACTGATAGGACCAGCGTATCCGGGGCCTCTACCCAGCACCATGCCAGAGACCTCGTATTGACTTCCCCGGACATCTCGGGTGCAATCGCCTGGTAGACCTGCATAATATCAGGTCCGGTAAAGCGGAACACCGCATTATGCTCCATAATGGTTCCCGTCATTGTACATTATAACGGGGTATCAGCAGTCCCGCACGGTATTCCACAGGGTTTCAACCCCAGGAGGTACCGGCGGCGGCGGGTCCCATCAAATATCATGGTACCGCCCTTTTCCCGGCACATTGCCACTCGTATATATGGTTTCATCACATCATAAACCGATTGGTCAGTGACAGAAACCTCTTTGCTCATCGTACCGGTCCGATCTTCGATTGTGAGGTTTGTTACGAGGTAATCGGCAACAGGGTCTCCGGATGAGAAGATCTGCAACCGCGTCCCCGCTGGCTCTGTAGAGATAATCAAAAAAGAAGTATCAATTGAATTCAGTTCATGGAGGCCCATTTTACCCCGTGTAAAAAATGGGTACCCGAGTGCAAATGCAAGGTCTTTTGCAAGAGACCGGACATCAGGTGCTGCTTTTCTTGAGGTCGTGACAACCGTCATCTGGCCTTCAGCTCTTTGATCGCCGCTCCTCTTTCCTTGAAGAGGATACGGTGACCGCAGTAGGGGCAACGGACATTAACGTCAATTTCCACCTTCTGCTTGCACCTTGCACACTTATATGAGCCTGCCAAAAGACCTCAAGCCTCCTTCTGTAGTGAGCGCTCGGTTGTCCTGAGGGCTACACGAAGAATTGGAGTCTGCGGCTGGTAGGCGCCACCTGCAAATTTGAAACCGCATTTGCGGCATTCCCAGATTCCCGTACCTTTCCTGTGGACACCCATTACATCGCATCGTGGGCAGCGGTGGTACGCTCTTGAGATCTTTTCCATTTCTGCGACTCTTTTGCGGACAAATCTTCCGTATCTGCACCCGAAGCGGCCTGCACTGCCAGTGACCCTTCCTTTTGCTTTCTGGTTTGCCTTGCTCATATGATATTCCCCAAATGTTTCGGTCTTCTATTATTTGTCATCTCGACTAATATACTTGATCAAGCACTTTCACTTCGGCTTCACCTTTGGTGAGTCGGTTGATCATATCGTAAAACTCACCCTGGATACCCGCAGGGATACGGAGGACTCCAATCCAGGAGCCGTCTTTCTGCCATTCTTCCTTTTCCATTACCGAACCGCTATGGAGCTCCCCATACGCCCGGTGTGCATAATCTGCCGGTATCTTAACTGCAAGACGCAGCTCCTCAAACCGGATCGGCAGAAGCGGGCGTAGCGCTTTGACAGTCTCCTTGACGCTCTCATCAAAATTTTTAAAAGGATCAATGTTGACCCTCGCCTCCTCCATCGCCATTTCAATCCTGTGTGGCGGGTGAGGGTGCCCGGTCTGCGGGTTGACTGCGTTGCGGCTGATGAATGTAATTACCTGCTTTCTTTTATCGGCAATCATCTGCCTGCGCTGCTCAGCAGTGAGATGGATCTCTCCCTTCTCGATAATTTTTCTTGCAACAACGGGGAATTCGGTGGTATGAAATACCTTCATCAGTGATTCGTCTGATGCCCGTTTGCCGTGTGACGCATTTTCAAATACATTGAGGGCTGCAACCACGTCTTCGAGCTCAATCTGTCCACCCTGCCTGAATATGACCGCTTCATCAGGGTCTACCAGGAGCTCAAACTTCTCGCCATGGCTTTCAAGTCGCGCTACCACTGCCTTGTCTAGTGGTATCATTCACTGGACCTCCTATTTTTCGAATATCTCGACGAATGATGCTACTTCTTCCTTGCTCATCTTCCGGAACACCGGGTTACTGAGTTCAATAACGCCAATTTCGACGGTGTTGACATCAAACTTTCCTTCCGTTGCGTCACGGAGCGCTTTTAACCCGAGGATGATGGCATCAGAAACAGTCGCATCATAATTGTATTCTTCTTCGAAGAGTTTCATGGCGGCAGGGCGGCCAATACCGATACCGGTCGCCTTGTATTCTAGCAGAGTCCCGCTTGGGTCTGTCTCGAAGAGCCTGCATTCGCCATCGCTGATACCGGCAATTAACAATGCCGTACCATATGGCCTTGCACCCCCGAACTGTGTATACGTCTGCATATGGTCGCAGAGTTTCTTGGAAAGCGCCTCGACGTCGATCTTTTCATCGTAAGTAACACGGTTTATCTGGGACTCAATTCGTGCCCGGTCAACAAGAGACCGTGCGTCACCGACGAGACCTGACGAAGCTACGCCGATATGCTCATCGATCTTGAAGATCTTCTCAATCGATGATGCTTCAAGCAGCCGGGAGCTGACCCGTTTATCAACAATCAGGACAACTCCTTCCACACACTTGATCCCTACCGCGGTAGTACCGCGTTTGACCGCTTCACGGG
>JBAXTR010000254.1:0-3456 GCA_037130095.1 Methanomicrobiales archaeon | reverse complement strand
ACGCCTTCCTGGTATTTCCCGGATATCCACCTGAGGCCGACTGCCGATGACCTTGCAATGGTCGAAAGATATGTGAATGATATGTTGTCAAGAGATCAATTTCAGAAAGTGTACGGATCAACCTGACAACCCGAATCCATTTTTCGGTATAATTCGGATATATTAAGAATTTATATCCTCGATAATGTAATTTTGGCTATGTAGAAACACACATGAACGCGGTGTTCACACCCGAACCATGAAAATGTCCTTTCTAAATCTCTACGTATTAGCATTCGTTTGAGCAGTTTCATGGGAAACCCTTTATTTTAAAAAAAGAGGTATTCATGGTATGATTTCCTTTTCAAATCAAACCCTTCGAAAAGGTGAAATTGTTCCATTGCTTGGTTCTGGATTTTCGAGCAGTTGCCTGGGTATTCATCATTTATTTAAATGGACCCTGGACCACACCTTGCTCAATCATTCCCATGCGTTTCGTCTGAATCTACCATTGAATCAACCACCGTTGAGATCTTTTGCACTACGTGAAAATGTAATCCAATATGTTTATCAGTTTTGATTATCAAAAGAAATATCTAACTTCCAGGCTCCAGATCAACCAACTCTGCCCTGGTTAATATCCGCAGACAATTGCCAGAATTGCGTGAAAAATAAAGGAAAAAGGCCGGAAATTATACACTACGCAGGAGTACGGTTCGAATGTCTGGTGAAACAGAGTCGATACGACAACATCTCTTGGAATATCCGCAAGGACTCACACAGACCGATCTCTCCCGGCAACTGAAGATAAACCGGGTATCGCTTTCTAAGTACCTCGCCACGATGGTCGCCCTCGGTGAGCTGGAATGCCGCTCCATCGGACCGGCAAAACTCTACACCCTGACGAAACGGCTGCCGTTGCAGGGGATCCTCTCACAGACCGAAGACCATGTGATCATCACTGATAGTACAGGCAGGGTGACACAGGTTGATGAAAGGACCGCTGCACTCTTTGACCTCTCCCCGGAACTGATGATCGGCAGGATGCTTGGCGAGGGCAACAGTTACCAGTTTTTTACCATCGATGGTTCGCGACTCTCCGCCAGGCAGATGAACGAACCCGGAACACGGGAACTCATGCTGTACAGCGGAGAACGTATCACCCATTTTAACAAGAAAACCCTGGCGGTCCTTCTTATGAATGGTTCCCAGGGTAATGCCACTATCCTCACCGACATTACCGAGTTCAAACGGATAGAGGCGGAGTTGCGCCATCGGGAACATGATTTTATATCGCTGGTCCAGAATGCCAGCGATATGATCGTGCGGTATGATACCGGGTTCCGCCATATTTACTGCAACCCTGCCGTCGAGCGCCAGTTTGGTCTTCCTGTGAACCACTTTCTTGGAAAACCTCCAATGGAGGTTGAAATTACCCAGGAGCAGGCCGAATTTGTGGTTACGTCGTTACGAAGGGTTCTTGAAACAGGAAAAGAACTGGAAGTTGAGAAGTCAGTCCCCACCCCTTCGGGTCTGCGACACTTTATGACCCGTATCGTGCCTGAATATGGCGAAGAAGGAGGGATCATTTCACTACTCGCCATTACCCGCGACATCACTGCCCGTAGGCGGGCGGAAGAGGCGTTGCGCGAGAACGAGGAACGGTTGCGCCTGGTACTTCTTGGTTCAAATGATGCTCCCTGGGACTGGAACCTGGAAAACAACTCGCTGTACTATTCACCACGCTGGTGGGAGATACTCGGTTATGAGGTGGATGAACTGCCACCTGATGCGGGCCTTTGGGAACGTCTCATGCACCCGGAGGATAGGGACCGTGTCAGGCATCGATTAGACGATTTGCTCAGGCACGGCCCTGACAAGTACGAGACCGGGTTTCGCCTGCAGCACAAGGCAGGTCATTATGTTCCAGTCCTCTCACGTGGATTTATTGTGCGGGACTGTCATGGCAGGGCAGTCCGGGTGTCCGGGATGAACACCGATCTGACCGAACGCAAGCGGATGGAACTGGAACTGGCATCTGCGTATGAGAGACTGAAAGAGACGAATCGCATGGCACATATCGGTACATGGGAATGGATAATAGAGACCGATACGGTGACCTGGTCCGAGGAATTATACAATATCGCCGGGTTGGATCCTTCTCTTCCTGCGCCCAACTTTGCAGAACGTTTGAGTTTCTGCACCCCCGCCAGTTGGGACCGTATCAGTGGTGCGGTTACAAGAACACTTGACACCGGGGAACCGTACAACGGTGAATTGGAATTTATTCATTCGGACGGCAGCAAACGATGGGTAACTGCATTCGGTGGCGTAAAACGTGACGAGAGCGGCAAGGTCATCGGGCTTTATGGGGCACTGCTGGATATAACTGAACACCGGCGGATAGAAGAGAGGTTACGGGATGCCCTTCGCGAAAAGGAAGCCCTCCAAAAAAGGGGGGAGGGTTAATGACACCTGTGCTCCGTGTTCTCTATGTCGATGATGAACCAGATCTTCTTGAGATTGGCAAGGTGTTCCTGGAGGAGTCCGGGGATTTCACCGTAACGACAGCAGTTAGTGCAACCAGTGCGGTCCGGTTGCTTGAAAACGAGAAGTTCGATGCGATCATTGCCGATTACCAGATGCCCGGTATGGACGGCATCCAGTTCCTTCTTGAGGTGCGTTCACGTTTTGGACCTGTCCCGTTCATCCTGTTTACCGGGAAAGGCAGGGAAGAAGTGGTTATCCAGGCGATCAACAGCGGTGTGGACTTCTATCTCCAGAAAGGCGGCGATCCTGGAGCGCAGTTTGCCGAGCTGTCACATAAGATCAGAATGGCGGCATCCCGGACAAGAGCTGAAGCTGCATTGAGTACGAGTGAAGCCCGGTTCCGGGCACTTTTTGAGAACGCATCAGACGTCATCCGGATCCTCGACCGTGATGGCCGGATTGTCTTTGACACCGCAGTATCCGGACACCTTCTCGGCTATCCTCCCGGGTTTACAATAGGCAGGAACCCGATAGAGTTTATCCATCCCGATGATGTCGATATGGTGAAGCAGGAGCTCTCCGAGGTCTATTCCAGCACCAACACCGGTATCCCGACTGAATTCAGGCTTCGAAAAGCCGATGGATCGTATACATGGGTAGAATCGACCGGGAAAAACCTCTTCGGGGTCCAGGGTATTGATGGAATTGTCATCACTACCCGGTTTATTGATGAACGAAAAAAGGCAGAAGAAGCGCTGCAGGAATCAAAGCGGGAACTTGCAGATATTATTGAATTCCTGCCGGATGCAACGTTTGTTATCGACCGGCAGGGAGTTGTGATCGCATGGAACCGTGCGATGGAGGAGATGACCGGGACAAGCAAGGATGAAATGATCGGCCAGGGAGATCACGCTTACACGGTCCCTTTCTATGGTGAACGACGGCAACAACTCCTGGACCTTATTGACCTGGATAATGAGGAGTTGC
>JBAXTR010000253.1:0-3457 GCA_037130095.1 Methanomicrobiales archaeon | reverse complement strand
CATCCGTCCGGGAAAGCCGGTTGTACGGTTCAGCGGTATCCGGAGCTCCGGGCAGTATTGTCGGCCAACAGAGCTTTCAAGGACAGGCCCAACAGTGACTGCTGTTCGCAAGTACCGCGGACGATCAGTAGTCCATGGTATGTGTCCGTGACGATCATGCCCTGATTACACGTCCTCACAACCGTACCGGAACTATAATCCGGCTCACATATTATCGTCATGAAATATCATCTCATTCAAGGCAGCACGCACCTGCTATAATCTCGGGGAGAATAAGTAATTCTCCCAGATATCCCAAAAAAACAAAACAATCTTTTTATGAAAAATAGTTTATAGAGAAAAAATAATTGAAGAAATGGGGCCGGTGTGGCAGAACGGATAAATGCCTTCGCCTGCAAAGCGAATGTCCGGAGGTTCGACTCCTCCCGCCGGCGTCAAAGAAAGGGGTACAATAGGATGGAATTATACAGCACGTTGTCTAGGAAAGTCGAACCACTTGTGACACTGAACCCTGAAAGGGTCTCACTATTTGTCTGCGGACCAACGGTGTACGATTACTCGCACCTTGGCCATGCCAGGACGTATGTAGCCTTCGACGTGCTGGTAAAGTACCTCCGGTGGACGGGTAAAGAAGTCTTCTATCTCCAGAATATCACGGATGTGGATGACAAAATTATCAACCGTGCGAATGAGGAAGGTGTGTCCCAGGGTTTTCTCGCCCGAAAGTTTGAAGCTGAATACCTGAAGGACATGCGTAACCTGGGAATCGATGCGGTCAGCTATTACGCCAGGGCCACCACTCACATCCCAGAAATTGTCAACCAGGTAGTACGCCTGGTAGCCCTCGGTGTGGCATATATAACGGAAAGCGGGGTATATTTCAACGTGGACACATTCGAACGCAACGGTGAACTCTCCGGCCAGGATGGGGCAAAGCGTGTCAGCCGGGTGAATGACACCTCAAAACAGAACCCGCTCGATTTTGCACTCTGGAAACTTGGTGAATTTGGGGAGTATACATGGGACTCTCCATGGGGAAGGGGACGGCCTGGGTGGCATATTGAGGATACGGCGATATCTGAAAAGTATTTCGGGCAGCAGTACGATATCCACGGCGGGGGGTTGGATTTGATTTTCCCTCACCATGAAGCTGAGATCGCCCAGATGGAGTCGCTGGAAGGAAAACACCCGATGGTAAGGTACTGGTTGCATACTGGGTTCCTTACGGTGAAAGGCGAGAAGATGTCAAAATCGCTCGGGAACTTTATCACCATCAGGGACGCGCTCGGGACCTGGAATAAAGATGTGCTAAGATATTTTATTCTCCTGTCCCACTACCGTTCCCCATTACAGGCAACCGATGAGGGAATAGCAAATGCAGCCCGGGCTCTCGAACATATCCGGTCAGTCGCCACAAAGGATAGAGGAGAGAACCCTGAAGGTAGAAAAGCATTCACGGACGCCATGGAGAATGACCTCAATACGCCGATGGCCCTTGCGGCCGTCCAAGCTCTCGCCGCCAGCGGGGATTTAGGGGCTTTGAAAGAGTTTGGGGAAGTCCTTGGCATTAATTTCCTGAGAGAGGCAAGTGCTCCTTTAAGTGTGCTCCAGGACATCCGGGCAGAGCTCCGTGCCAAAAAGCAGTTTGAAGTGGCGGACCTTATCCGTGAACGCATGGTTGCTGCTGGTATCACGATAACCGATGCACCCCTGTGATTTGGTTTCAATCGCGCGAAATACTGTTAATTCTCCGGGGCATTACCGGGAAAGGTGATTGCTCTTTTTATTCTCTTCACAAGTTCTTCGCAACGATTAGACGTCTCCTGAATTGTGACCTCTTTATCATTGTATCCGGGTAAAAAATAGCAGGTGTGTTGATTTTGTAAGTAAAATAATTTTGTTCATCAGGCTATCCAAGCAATGTCGGGTTCAACATACCGAAGATCATCGCGATGTGCGCAAACACGAGGAACGTAATGAGCAGGCTGATATGGTAGACCATGTGCCGTTCGGGTGGGGCATTCTTTTCAATGATCCCAAGTTCCAGCAGGGCAATCGCAAGCAGTGGTATGAAACCTGCCACGTAAAATCCAACGGCTACAATATCAATCGGCCCACGCCAGACGATTGTCGGAATTACTTTAATAATGAGATATCCTGCAATCAGGGTAAAATAAATCCCTAGTGAAATCCCGATATAACGGTTGATGTTACGAAGTGTACCTGAATAATCGCGTTTGAAAGCGACGAAAAACTCCGTGGCTGTCAGCGCCTCCGCGAGGATCACCGGGATCGCCATGAAGATTAAAAGGTTCCATGGCTGGTTGGTCATAAGCAATTGCATGTAGTGGGTGACCTGCATCATCGGGTCCATGGCAGTAGTTGCTGTTGCCACGGCAGCATGGGCTTGTTCCACCATTGTCGGGGTAACCATCGATTCCATTTGCATGTTCTATTCTCCAACAATTCACAATTGTGAATTGTGAACTATTCTCATTTCTTTCGGGAAGCACATAAATTGTCTGGCAAAATCGTCTTAGTAATCAGGAAAAGTGTGTAGGTGCATCGCCGCTCCAAAAAGCAGCATGTATTTTAAGGAATCTTTTTCCAGAAAGAGTTCCGGTATTCAGCCTGGGACTTGTCCTCTTTTAAGTATTCTTCCCCTGGCTGGGGTTTATATTTGTCCGGGTTATTCAAAGCCTCCAGGCATTCATCAGATATGCTAAAACAATCTCCATCGCACTGCTTGGCACTTCGGCTCCTGATAGCCCTGACTTTTTCAAGTTTTTCAAGCCTCGTATTGATGTCATCAATTTTTTTGCCCTGCTGATCAATTGCTTCGAGCAGTTCATTCATTCGTGCAAGGATCTGTTTGTCAGTTTCCTGTCCGTCCATGTTGCATTTCGCCTCTCTGATAATTTCTTTTACTCCGATATCTGGTGAAAATTTGTGATTTTTATTTTAAAACGCATCGGAAATTTTCAAGGATTTTGTGGACTCAAAAAAATAATCGTGTTTGAATGCACGTCAAAGTTAGTAACATGCCAACGAACTGATTGCCTGCATCTCACGCATCATGCCAGAACAGCCTCCTGCTTTGCGATATTTAACCCATAAAGGCTCTGGCGGGCGTCAATGAAATAGTGGCGCTCAATAAGGAAATTCTCCGTCTTAAGCCTCTTCAGGGCGTAGCGAACTGTCCTTGATGGCAGAAGGGTTTTTTCTATTAAGTCCTTCTGTGTCAGCTGACCGTCGGTCTGCAGTACTCTGTACACGAGCTTTGCCGATGGTGGCAGGTGCCCGATGTTTTTTAGGTTATTGCTGGTTGCTTTTACAACAAAAACGATCCCTCATAGTGGATCACCATACCTAGGTGGGAGTTCACAATTGTTAAGTATTTCGGTAATCCTGTTATTTGTCTATCCCGGATGCTTCCACAAAATTATAAGAGAATTTT
>JBAXTR010000252.1:0-3464 GCA_037130095.1 Methanomicrobiales archaeon | reverse complement strand
GTGATTGATTTTGAGATCAGCCAGATGGTGCCGTCGTACCAGCTGAAGGCGCAGCCGTCACTCGTTCCCCCCCATCCCGAAATCCGCAGCCCAGTAATCTCCTGTGCCAGCCGATTGCCAGGAGACCCATCCTGCAGGCAAAGCAGAAGACGATGGAAAAGTTTCAGTAAAAGGCAGGGTGTATTGCGCCTGTGAGCTCTGGGCCCATGCAAGCAATATAAGCATCAGGAGTACAAACTTCTTCATATAGCAGGTTTTAATTGGTGGCTTGTGAACGGTGGGAGGTGATTCTCTGGCATCTGACTTCAGTTAGTAGGCTATAGTCGCCCGTTTTCTGGGTTAAGGTAGTGTTGTCGAGGAAGAGTCTTCTAGGAAAAATCAAATATAATGAATTTCGGGATTGGCGGCAATATAGCTGGATAAAATGTTGCTTGCCACATAGGAAACTCGTGAATGAATATCAGTCTAAACAAAAGACGGGCCAGAGATGTGGCAGAGCTACCTGATTAAGGACTCGGATCAGCTAATCTTCAGAGTATCAAATGCCAAAAAGTAAATTACATTTCAGGGAAGGAAAAAAATTACGGAATAAGCTCAGCACTTTGTTGCGATATTTTTCAAAATAATCGCGTAGTTAAGTGAAAACGCGATATGTTGCGTGGCCCGGATAGAAAATTCGATGCAGGCATATTCATTTTTACGGGAGGTTGACAAATCATTGTGAAAAGTGATTCTGTCAACCTTTGACTGCGGATGGCATTTCACCGGATTGACTGCAGGGAGGTCTGGGTTATGCTTTTGCGGCAACAAGAGTTGGTTAGTATCACTACCCAACTGAAATTTTTAGCAAATGATGGTAAACGATATCAACGATATGTTAGCTTCCGTTTGCCTTTTTGATTTTCCAAGCTTATTTGAGAGTTCTCTCGCTGAAATAGTTCGGTTTGCAAGAAGATATTCAACAATTTTCTTCTGATTATCGGCTAGATCAATACCGACCTCATCACCGATCATATGGGTGACTGTTTAGAAAATTTTACTATGCAAAGTGACCATATGAAAAAAGCGCTTGCTTTGACCAGTATAGTTTCACTACCTCGACCTATGAAGATAAAAAGTATTTCTTTTTGAATTCCAGGCTGATTTTCACTTATGATGCTCAGGAACGGCTTCCGGAGTATCATAATCTGGCAGATGTGAGATTCAGGAAATTCCCCGAAAAACTTTTGAAGTGCCTCGACAAGGAAATCCGCAGACTGAAAAACAATCCTGAGAAATGGAACCTGAACCTCGAAAATCATCTCTCTTATAACAAACGCTTTGGCAGAATCAGAAGAGCGGATTTTTGGAGCATCAGTGGAAATGAATCAGAAAGGCTTGATAACATAATTGGCTCTGAGGGTATAAAAAAGCTATCCGCATATATCAGAAAATCAATCTCCACCGATCCCGCCGACGGGAAGACCTATCTGAAAATCCCAATCGAAAGCAAACAAGTTATAGAACAGGCGATTGGTGCGCTGGCCGCCTTGTTTGGGAATGTAAACCGTAACACAAAATAAATCAGAACACCAGGATTGATTTATATAAATCACTTGATCGCAACGCGTTCATTGTCAGTGTGAAGGGCCACATCCAGCATTATAAAAATTCCCCCGGGTTTTGTAAAAATTCTATCAGGGGAACAACGAGCATATTCTTATGCTTCATCCTTACATTTCCCCTGTAGAGCAGGATCAGTGAGGCTTCGGGATAATCGTCGCCGAATGAGGCAAGACCGTTATAGTCGGTGGGCCTGATGACTTTAGTGTTCTTCACTTCAATGGCCACGAATGTACTTCCGCCGTAAAGAACAAAATCAACCTCATTTCCCGCAAGCGAGCGCCAGTAAAACAATTGAGTATCCTGCAAAGTAACATCGGAATATGCCCTAAGGTGCTGACCCACAAGACCTTCTAGCGCAGGTCCGCTTATTTCAGATTCAATATCGAGCGGACCTCTTTGCCTCAGGCGGCGGTATAAGCCATGGTCGAAAAGATAAAACTTAGGATGCGATGCAGTTTTTCTTTTCGCCCTGCGTGCAAAAACATTAAGTGTATACGATAAGAACAGATCTTCAAGGATGTCGAGATATCCGCTTACTATACCCCTGCTTATCTGGCATTCTCTTGCGAGGTTGCTGACATTCAGAACGGTACCATGAGAATAGCTGATGATTTCGAGGAACCTGGTAAAAGAACCTGGATTTCTGACCAAACCTTCGGCCATGATCTCTTCGCGAAGATAAATGTCAACATAAGCCGAAAGCGTTTTTGACGGGTCATCACTTTGGTCAACCACAGGTATCAAACCGGTTTTCAATGCCTTATCCAACGAAAAAGATGCGCCCAGTTCACTTGCAGTAAAGGGATGCATTTTACAGTACACAGCTCTTCCGCCCAAAAGGTCAGCGCCGGTTTTTTTAAGTTTACGGGCGCCCGAACCTGTAAGGATGAAACGAATCTTCCGCTCTTCCATGATTTTATGAACCACGTCAAGCACCTGAGGCACTTTCTGAACTTCGTCAATAATCACCTGGACAGGATTTAGAGCGTTGACCGTTTTGATCAGGGTTTCGGGGAATGCTGAATAGGTTCTGAAGGTATCAGGGTCAAGAAAATCGACGTACAGGGTATCATTATTTATCAGGCTTTTTACATAAGTCGATTTACCCGTCCCTCTTGGTCCGAACAGAAAAAATGAAGTTCTGGGGAGGGTTATATGTCGTTTTATTTCTGTCATACACGCAAAATTAGACTATATTTGCATAACAGGCAACAAAATATCGATTTTATTTAATATTATAAAAAGTTGGAATGTCATGAAGCTTACTACACCGGAAATAGACCGTATCATCGAGTACGACAAGGTTTTTCAGCAAATTCAGGACTCTGAAATAAGGACGAAATTGCTAGAAATATATCAGGTAATGGAATGCATCCTGCCAGGTGAAACAGATGAAATACGAACGATATGGTTTGAGGTAACAAGAGGGCGGATAAGCAATTTCGGGAATTTCCGGCATTATTTGAAAGAAGGAGAAGTCAATACATATGAAGAATTTGAAGCATTATGGAAAGATTATTATCCGAAAGAAAGCCAATGGTACAGTTTCACCACCTCGACCTATCAGGAGAAAAAGTATTTCTTTTTGAATTCCAAACTGATTTTCACATATGATGAGCAGGAACGGATTCCGGAATATCACAATCTTGCAGATGTGCGATTCAGGAACTTCCCCGATAAACTTTTGAAGTACCTCGAAAAGGAAATCCGCAGACTGAAAAAGAATCCTGAGAAATGGAACCTGGACCTCGAAAATCATCTTTCCTACAACAAACGATACGGCAGAATCAGAAGAGAAGATTTCTGGAACATCAGGGGATACGAATCGGAAAGGCTGGATTTAAAAATAGGCACTGAAG
>JBAXTR010000251.1:0-3485 GCA_037130095.1 Methanomicrobiales archaeon | reverse complement strand
ACCTCGGGTTCGAAGAACCGACGCCAATCCAGGCGCTTGCAATACCCATGCTCATAGAGGGCCAAGATGTAGTCGGCCAGGCTCATACCGGGTCCGGCAAGACCGCTGCATACGGTATCCCTCTGCTTGGGAAAATCGACCAGAACGACCGCCGGGTACAGGCCCTTGTCATGTGCCCGACCCGTGAACTTGCTATCCAGGTCTCCGAAGAGCTCGCGAAACTTGGCAAGTACCTCCCGGGTATCATGATTATTCCGGTCTACGGGGGCCAGCCGATCGAACGACAGCTTGTCGCGCTGAAAAAAGGTGTGCAGGTTGTTATCGGGACGCCGGGAAGGATCATCGACCACCTGCACCGCCGGTCACTTGACCTCTCCAATGTCAAAGTTGTCGTGCTCGACGAAGCAGACGAGATGCTCGACATGGGGTTCCGTGATGACATCGGGGATATTCTCGGGAGAACTCCCGAAAAAAGGCAGACTGTCCTGTTCTCGGCAACTATGGCCCCGCCAATCATGGAGCTGGCAAAGAAGTACCAGAAGAACCCGAAAAATGTCAAGGTTGTCCATGAACAGCTCACCGTGCCAACAATCGAGCAGTTCTACTACGAAATGAGGGAGAGCGATAAGATCGAGGCATTGTGTCGACTCCTTGACCGCTACAATCCCAAGTTATCACTGGTGTTCAGCAATACAAAACGGCGGGTCGATGAGATTACGAGCCGCCTGATTGCACGAGGTTATGCTGCAGAGGGTCTTCACGGCGATATGAGCCAGAGCCAGCGCGAACGGGTAATGGCAAAGTTCCGCAGCGGTGTGACGGACATCCTCATTGCAACCGATGTTGCAGCCCGCGGGATCGATATCGATGATATCGAAGCGGTGTTTAATTTCGATGTCCCGCAGGACCCTGAATATTACGTCCACCGTATCGGGCGTACTGCACGTGCAGGTAGGGCAGGACGCTCCTTTACCTTCGTATCTGGTAAGGAAGTCTGGAAGCTCCGGGATATCCAGCGGTATGCAAAGGTAAGGATTACTCCCGACTTTATCCCGAGTGACCAGGACCTTGAGGAACAGCGGACCCTCCAGGCCCTTACCAAAATAAGGGAAGCTATAGAAAAGGAAGACCTTGATAACTACCGTCTCCGTGCCCAGGCAATGATGGGCGAGGAATTCACCTCGCTTGACCTTGCGGCGGCGCTCCTCTTTATGACGGACAAGTCCCGGCCAAAGATTGCTTCCCCGGACCAGGCCCCGATTCCAAGAGACGATGAAAGGCAACGGGAGCGGAATAACCGGCCTCCCCGGAGAAGAGAGGCATACAAGAGCCCGCACCCGGCAAGTAGCAACCGGGGTGGACAACGGCCCTCGGGCCAGAGGGATCGAAGGTCATATACCCATTAATTTTTCAAATTTCCCCGTAACACTAATTATTTATTCCATTCATACCCTATATTTCTGTAATATTTCCTGCTGGTTCCAGCCCCCGGGTGTCCCATGATTACTGTCCTTCTCGTGCATGACAATACTGACATCATTGATGCAACCCGGTCCTATCTAGAACGCATGGGTGAACTGAAGGTTGACAGTGTCAATTCAACAAAGCAGGCCATTGAAGTCCTTAAAAATAGGGCCTACGATGTGATTGTTTCATATTACCACCTGCCTGTTGTTGACGGGATTGAGTTCCTAGGGGATATGAACGGTGTTGAGCTCCTTAAATACTTAAAACAACAGGGAAATACCACCCCATTCATCCTCTACGCAAGAAATCCTGGCAATAAAATTGTTCTTGAGGACATCAATTATGCCTCCGAGATGGTTGTATCTGCCCGGACCCCTCTTTCGGAGCTCCGTGATATCATCAAACAGGCAGTGCTCAGGAAGAGATCGGAACGGGAGCAGATCTCCCGTTACGAGATGCTGAATGCATTGTTGTCCGCCACCCCGCTGGCGATAAGCCGGGTCAGGAACGGCAAATTTGAGTGGATAAATACACCGATGTACACGATGCTCGGGTATACAGAGGGTGAGCTAGCCGATAAAGAAATGCCGATAATTTTTCCTGGCCGGGAAGAGTACGACCGTGCCTGCAGGGAACTTTCCATAAGAATTGACAGCCAGGGATGGGGTAATTCGGATACCGAACTGCGCCGGAAGGATGGAAGCACGTTACATTGCCACCTGCGGATCAGACCGATTGACACAGCTGACCCTGCAAAGGGTGACACATTTATTTTTGAGGACACGACAGAGCGGGCAAGGCTCCTGGAAGCGGTAAAACAGGCAGAGATTAAGTACCGTGAACTTGTCCAGGACTCGCAGAGTATCATTTTAAAGGTGGATAGCGAGGGGAACATCACCTTCTTCAACAAGGCTGCGCAGGCATTTTTCGGTTGGTCTGCAGCAGAAGTGGTCGGAAAAAGTATTGTCGGCACGATCATCTCCCCAACATCCCACTCGGCGAAGGAGGTTATCAGCATGATGGGTGACCTGTCACGGTCCGGGAGCGAGGGTGGTCTCCATATCAATGAAAATATACTCCGGGGCGGGGAAGCGGTATGGATTGCCTGGACGAACAAGCCGGTACGGGATGAATCAGGCAAAATTTCCGAGATCCTCTGTGTGGGTAATGATATTACTAATCATTCAGGCCACGATCGGATACGGATCAGTATGGCCATGTGGAAAGACAAGGTACTTGCCGGTACCGATGTTGCCGAAGAAGTATTTGAGGCGGCCTTCCACATCAGCATGGAGATCGCAAGGGAAGGACGCGAGGGAAAATCGGTTGGGACCGCATTCATCATCGGTGATTCCGATAATGTCCTTGCAAAGTCAAAGCAGATGATCCTGAACCCGTTTGAAGGGCATGCAAAAGAGAACCGGATAATAACAAACTGCGAGATCAGGGAGATGATCAAGGAACTGGCCCAGCTCGATGGTGCCTTCGTGGTCAGTGGTGACGGGCTTATCGAGGCTGCAGCACGCCGGATTACTATCGAGATGAGCAATGTGCAGATCCCGAAAGGACTCGGAACCCGGCATGCCTCGGTCGCAGGTATCACCCAGGTGACCAACGCCATAGGGATCGTCGTTTCACAGAGCGGTGGGAAGATCTCGATCTTCCGCAATGGCCGGATTGTGCAGGAGATTTCGTAACTGCTGGAAATCTATTGAGTATCTCTTCATAATCTTCTAAACCCCCGGATTCCGGGTGTCTGGAAATATCGAAATCCGAATCCATATTTTGTATTAAAATGCACAATTCCGGGATTTTTTAAAAATATGCCATTAATATTTAAATTATATCCACCGTCCTGACCGCATGCCCTGTTTTTTATACTAGTTCCGCTAATTATTACATGCAGTATATAAACCTGCACGAGTTAATCAAATGAATGAGAGAAGAAGCTATGGGAGCCCAAGGAATTTCGGCCCTCGTGAGATGACAAAGACAGTCTGTTCAGATTGTGGTAAGGA
>JBAXTR010000250.1:0-3504 GCA_037130095.1 Methanomicrobiales archaeon | reverse complement strand
GCTATCATGAGATAAAGATAATTCCCCTCGGCTATTAATAAATCGGACTCTCTCAATTTGTGCCGAGATCCCTGCATTTATTGGAAAAATAATATCCGGAGCGTCATATATTGTGTTTTTTTGTATAGATTGATGATATTCTTGGATTACCTTATCAGTGGAAGCATTGCTGATAATTTTCCCATTGTCAAATAAAATGGCTTTTTTGCACAGTCCAGTCACCGCAGCCATATTATGGCTCACAAACAGCACCGTCCGCCCCTCCTTTGCAGCCGCATCACCCATCTTCCCCATGCACTTCTTCTGGAATGCTGCATCCCCAACCGCAAGTACTTCATCCACGAGCAGGATTTCAGTATCCATATGCGCCGCCACCGCAAACGCGAGTCGCACATACATCCCGCTGGAATACCGTTTTACTGGCGTATCGAGAAATTTCTCTATCTCTGCAAATTTTACAATTTCATCGAATTTTTCCTCAATCTCGCGTTTGCGCATCCCAAGGATCGAACCAGAAAGGAAAATATTTTCTCTTCCGGTCAGTTCTGGGTGAAAACCAGTTCCTACTTCAAGGAGGGATCCGACGCGTCCGTAAATATCAACTTCACCCTCAGTTGGGGTAGTGATCTGGGATAAAATCTTTAATAGTGTCGACTTCCCCGCACCATTCCTACCAATGATGCCCACAACCTCCCCTTCATATACATCAAACGAGACATCCTTAAGAGCCCAGAATTCGTTCGTGGATTGTGAAGCCCCCTGCCGGTTCATCCACTGGAATGGTTTTTTCACGGAATTGGCAAGGGCGTCTCGCAACGTGAGATATTTTTCCTGTGGTCCACCTATCGTATACTTTTTCCCGAGGCCTTTCACATGAATGGCAACATCGTCAGACATAGGGATCTCCTGGTAAAAGGAACAAGGTTCTCATCTCATACCACATCCGCAAAATACTGCTCCATCTTCTTGAAATAGAATAACCCCCCGACAAGGAGAAGAATTACAACACCTACAGAAACAAGGATCAGCGCTTCCGGGGGCTTCGAGCCAAGGAGCGCCCAGCGGAATCCTTCAATAACACCAACCATGGGGTTCAGGGCATAGACATATTGCCAGGACTGGGGGAGCATACTTGCCGGGTACACAACAGGAGACGCAAAGAGCCAGAGTTGGATGAGAAACGGGATCGTATACTGAAAATCCCGGTATTTGACATTGAGTGCTGATAGCCAGAGCCCGACCGCAAGAGACGTCAGGATTGCGAGAAGGATGAATGCTGGCAGGAGAACGATCGTAATAGTCGGGACGAATCCATAGTACGCCATCATAATGATAAGAATGAAGAAGGCAATTGCGAAGTCGACAAGTGGGGAGAGGATTCCGGACAGGGGCATAATAAGCCGGGGAAAATAGACTTTCGTCATGATATTCGCGTTGCTCACCATGCTCGTAGTGGATCGGGTGATTCCTTCAGCAAAGAGTGTCCAGGGGATGAGAGCAGCAAAGGTGAAGAGCGGATAGGGAATACCTTCTGATGGAATCTTAGCGAGATTACCGAAAAAAAGGGTGAATACAACCATTAAAAAGAGAGGTTGTATGATTGCCCATAGAAAACCAAGTGCAGTTTGCTTATATCGGATCTTGACGTCACGCAGGACGAAACTATAGAGCAGTTCACGATAGTGCCAGAGCTCAGTAAAGTTGATAGGGGCCCATTTTTTTGGTGGCCGGATCCTGAGGGTTGGTTCCCGTCCCCTGACAGCTGCATCAGGGAGGATTTGTGGAGTAGTAATCATTCTCTTTTCATTCTATTGGTCTGATATTGGACATATTTTTCGATTATCCCATTGGTAGACATCCAAGTTAACATTTAGGATTTTTAGGAATTTTAAGGGTATTGTGAGTATACGTCCACTTCACAGCCCCGATGTATTCTATACCGATAATTGAGATCTTCATCACAGTCACTCCGGAACAACCCTGATTACCTGATTCTCTTTTTTTTTTAAGCGATTCATATACCACTCAATCGTCTGCTTCAGGCCTTCATCAAACGATACCTTTGCCTCAAACCCGAACTCCTCCTTCGCACGTGACGTAACAAGGCACCTTCTTGGCTGGCCATCCGGTTTACTTGTATCCCGACGGATCTCTCCGGCAAATCCTGTATATTTCTGGATGGTACTTAAAAGGTCCTTAATCGAAATATCCTTGTTGCACCAATATTCACCGGGTCGGGTTGTTAAACCGTTCTGATGCCAGGATGATCGCCCGGGCAGCATCCTCGACATAGAGGAATTCCCAGGATGCCCTCCCTGTCCCCCTGACCTCGACACCCGGTTTGTTATCCCTAACCGCATCAACGAATTTTTTGATAAGTGCCGGGATAACATGGGAACTCTCGGGATCAAAATTATCCCGTGGACCGTAAAGGTTGACCGGAAGGAGATAGATCGCATAAAACCCATACTGCTGCCGGTATGCCTGCGCCTGCACAAGGAGCATCTTCTTTGCAAGACCATACGGTGCATTCGTTTCCTCCGGATACCCATTCCAGAGATCTTGTTCACTGAATGGGACCGGGGTGAATTTCGGGTAAGAACATACCGTTCAGATAACTACGCACTTCTCCATACCTTCCTGAATGGAAGGCCACGTCAGAACTGGCAGAATTTCTGTATAATGACGACAAGCAGACGACAACTCATGAAACTCGCTTTTGATACCGGATTACTATTATTAATGCCAGAAGAAAACGTATTCCATATAGTGGAGTGCCATGCAGGTTTCAGACCTCGCGGAAACTAAAATCATCCAGGATGAAACAGAAAATCGTCCGGTAATCATAGTTGCCGTGATCCCTGCCTATAACGAAGAGCTCACAATAGGGTCAGTCCTCTTACTTACAGCCAAATATGTCGACCAGTGTATCGTGGTAGACGATGGATCGAGTGACAGGACGGCCGAGATCTCCAGGGCAGCAGGTGCGACCGTTATTGTTCTTCCTGAAAACCGGGGGAAAGCATATGCACTCTTCAAAGGTCTTGATGCTGCACCTGTTTTCTCCCCCGATATCGTGGTGCTCATGGATGCCGACGGTCAGAACGATCCAGCGGAAATCCCTACACTAGTTGCTCCCATCATAAGGAAGGAGGCAGAACTGGTCATTGGCTCTAGGTTTCTCGGGACAGCGTCTGATATCCCTGCATATCGTAAAATCGGGCAGAAGACACTGAATTATGCCACCAATATGCATTCAGAGTACGCCGGCACAGATTCCCAGTCAGGGTTCCGGGCGCTCAGTAAAAGGGCGCTGAATCATTTCGATTTTGCCTCTGAAGGATATAATAT
The DNA here is from genome assembly GCA_037130095.1 of Methanomicrobiales archaeon. GTDB lineage: Archaea > Halobacteriota > Methanomicrobia > Methanomicrobiales > Methanospirillaceae > CAIKOD01. Next base: position 153 of record JBAXTR010000250.1, on the reverse strand, counting down.
TGAATCCGACATGATCTCCCATTTCATGCAGAAGGGACTAGTCATTGTTGAAGTGCCCGTATCAGTGCGGTATGATGTCCCGAATAAACATAAAAAAAATCCCTTAACACATGGGTACGATGTCATGGCAAATCTCATCGGGGAGATTGGATA
>JBAXTR010000025.1:0-13836 GCA_037130095.1 Methanomicrobiales archaeon | reverse complement strand
GTGCTTGCAGATTACGAGTCAAGAAATATCAGGCTAATGAAAAACAAGAAGTCGGCAAAAACGTTACGTTCCCTGTCTCCCGAACAGGCATTTCATTTTGCCGGTCCGACCGGGTTCATTGGTTATACCGCCTACAGCCTGGACGAGTTTGAAGAATTACTCTACATCGTGCCAGAAGAGTCAATTTTCTATCACCAGGAACGCGGGGATTTCGTTGCATGGATGACCGAAGTACTTGAAGAGGCAAAGCTTGCGGAGCGTATCGACGGACTTACAGAACGACATGATCTGACAAAAATTGTTAAAGAACGGAGGGAGCAACTGTGGAGTCATTTAAAATAGCTTATTTCTGCTGGGAATCCATGTATGCGGAACGGGTGGGGGGCCTTGCCAACGCGGCGACTAACCTGGCAGAAACGCTGGTAAAACAGGATCATGAGGTCCATTACTTCACCCGGGGATCTATTCCGGACCAGGAAATCAATGGAGTGAATTACCATTATTGCCAGCCTGCAGGAAAAAATATTATCGAATATTGTGACGATATGAGCCTTTCCATGGTGGACCAGTTTAAACAATATGACTGCCAGGGAAAATTCGATATCCTCCATTTCCATGACTGGCACCCGGTCCAGGCACTTCATTACCTGCAGGACAGGAATACGTTCCTTACCTTTCATTCAACCGAATATGGAAGGAGTGGTAACCAGTTCGGGGACTGGTGGGAGTATAAGGAAATTTCAGGGAAGGAATGGTATGGCGGTCTCATTGCAAAAAAAGTCATCACGGTTTCAGCCACCTTGAAAAAAGAAGTAAACTGGCTGTATAACGTCCCGGAGGAAAAATGCAAAGTGATCCCGAACGGGGTAATTCCACGCCGTTACCTTGCAGAGATAGACACCGGGGAAGTTAAGAAATCCTATGGAATTCATCCTTACGCACCACTTGTTCTCTTTATCGGCCGGCTGGTCTACCAGAAAGGACCTGACCTCCTCATCGAAGCCCTACGCAATGTATGCCAGCACCGGTGGGATGCACAAATCGTGGTTGCAGGTGAGGGGGGCATGAGGCAGTACCTGCAGGACCAGGCGAAAAACCTGCCTGTCAACTTTGTCGGCTATATCCCGGATAATGAATATATCCGGTTGTTAAATGCCGCGGATGTCGTGGTAATTCCCAGCCGTAATGAACCCTTCGGGCTTGTGCTCCTCGAGGCGTGGAGTGCCGAAAAAGGGGTCGTCGCGTGTGATGTCGGGGGACTGTCTGAGAACATCGATGCGTTTGTCGATGGAATGAAAGTAAATGTTGATGCAGAATCGATTGCATGGGGTGTCAATACGTTAATTGATGAGGACTGGAATGCCGGGGCCCTTGGAAAGCGGGGAAGAAAGAAGGTTGACCGTATTTTTCTCTGGGGTCCGATTGTTCACCGGCTGACTGATACCTATTCACGTGGGTGCGTATGAAACTAGCTTACTTTGTTGATGAATTCCCCCCGTTTTTCCGCGGCGGGCTTGGAACGTACGCCACAGAGATAACCCGCCAGTTTATCGCAAAAGGACACAGTGTTTCTGTATTCTCACGAAATACCGGTGATGATCCAACGTTCGACACGTGGGCCGGTGTGGAAGTCCATCGCCCGCGGCTCATGGAATTCTCCGATATCCTGGCAATTGTCAACCCCACCGAGGTGAAAAACTGGGACCTCAACGGACAGGAATTTTTTGCAGAAACGCTGTTGTACAACCTGCTCTCGGCGTCGAAGGTGGTTAACTACCTTGTCCAGAATGAACACCGTCATTTTGACCTGCTGGTGTCTCATGACTGGATAGCTGCCCTTGCAGGAATAATTTCCAAGAGGAATCTCAAGGTGCCGTTTATCTTTCATTTCCATTCGACTGAACAGGGACGAAACCCTTCAGGTTCGGTGACCATCAGGGATATCGAACGGATGTCAGCGATGACAGCGGACCGGATTGTAACGGTCAGTTATGCGATGAGGGATGAACTGGTAGGGTTCGGGTACCCTGAATCGAGGATCCGGGTTATTCATAACGGGGTTGATGCAAAAAAGTACGACCCCTCGAGGTTTTCTGCACAGCAGGTGCAAGAGTTCCGGGAAAAAATCGGTGTCGGTTCTTCACCAATGATTTTCTTTATCGGGCGACTCACGTGGGTCAAGGGTGCAGATCCCCTCATCCTGGCAATGCCCCAGGTTATTAAGGAAGTCCCTGATGCAAAACTCGTGCTGCTTGGCATTGGTGACCAGGAGCAGATGCTGCAACAGATGGTACGTGATCTCCACCTTGGCAGGAACGTATTCCTGCATTTCAAGATGGTACCTGAAGAAGAGCGCCTGCTCTACTATGCTGCCAGCGATGTCTGCGTCTTTCCCTCGAAGTATGAACCGTTTGGTATCGTGTGTACGGAGGCGATGTCTATGGGAAAACCCGTGGTTGTGGGAGCACGGGGGACAAGCGGTTTCCGTGAACAGATAATCACGAACGGGGATGAAATTTGCGGATTCCATATTAACCCCCATGACCCGTCAGATATTGCACGGTACCTGGTAAAGATCTTAAAAAGTCCTGAACTCGCTGAAAAGATGGGTAAAAACGGCAGAATCCGGGTCCTTGAAAATTTCACCTGGGATATCATCTCCGATAAGACCATCAGGGTTTACCAGGAAGTGGTGGACGAGAAAGCACAAGGTGTGTGAACCAGCTCATGATGTTCTGGTATGGCAGGGAGCTGTCCGGGCCTCATGCCGGCCAGGTGCCTGAGTACCTCCTAGCGGGTGACCAGTCCTATTGTTCCTCCTCTGTTTTTGGCAACACCCGAAAATACCACGGTCTCCTTGTTCACAAGGGAACTGTTTACCTCTCCTCGCTTGATGAACAGGTGAATGGTGTAAGGATATCGGGGCAGCAGTATGAAGGTACACAGGATGACAGTAAACCCGGAAATTGTTTTTCCTTCAGCCTGTACCCCCCATCATGGGTATTCTTTCTTGGTGAGGTAATCGTAAAAAAAACCATCACGTTTACCGGCGGTCTCACGATAACCTACGATGTTACCGGTGAGGCCGACCTCCGTATCAGGCCACTCATTGCCAATCGCTCCGTGAACCAGGTGGTCCGCAACCCGGAACTGGAATGTGAGCACGACGGAAATTCTGTGAGGTGGTGCGATACAGTCCTTGAAGGGGACATGCCCTTCACCCCGGATCCGGTGACCTACTGGAATGTATGGTATGCACGGGAGAGTGAACGTGGTTACGAACCCGTGGAAGATCTGGTTTCCCCGGGTTATTTTTCCCGGCATGTGAGCAACGGCTCAGTCAGCCTGCTTTGCTTTAAGAAGGGCCAGGTGATCATGCCGGAAAAAAACAGGCTGGAACCACATTCTTTCCAGGAATGGCTGGACCGGGCTGCCGAAACCTTCATCCACCAGGACGAGATCTATGCCGGTTACCACTGGTTCACAGAATCCTGGGGGCGTGATTCTGCCATCAGCGTCACCGGTCTCCTGATTGACAGGGGAAAGAAAAAGGCTGCCCAGGGGGTACTCAGGTGCCTTTCCGGCCATATGGTCGCGGGGGTGATCCCGAACCGGTTCCCTGATAACTACCATTCGAGTGACGCGTCCCTGTGGTTTATTCATGCCCTTGGCAGGTACCACAACCGGTGGGGGGATGACAGCTTTATTCGTTCCATGGTGCCGGTCATTTCAGAGATCCTCGATCACTATCCAGCCTCGCCGGTAGCAACACTGGATCATGGTCTTATCTCGGTTGCACCGCGTAGCACGTGGATGGACACACCATTTACGCCCAGGGAGGGAAAACCCGTTGAAATCAATGCCTTATGGATAAACGCCTTACAATGGGCGGACTCATTGGGGATACCAACGCCTGACAGGGCCGGGCCTGCCCTCCTGGAATTTAAAAAATTCTGGAACGAGGAATCCAGGTGCCTCTACGATCGGATAGACCCGGTAGATCCTTCTGTCAGGCCAAACCAGGTAATAGCGCTCGCCTTAGGCCTCTTTGACCGTGATCAGGCATCCGCCGCGCTTGCTACCATATCAAAGAAACTCCTGACTCCGTACGGGTTGCGTACTCTTTCGCCGGATGATACCCGCTACCAGGGGCATTTCAACGGGGATGGGAGTTACCATAACGGGTGCGTCTGGCCATGGCTTACCGGGTGGTATACCGATGCCCTTATCAGGAACGGGATATCCCGTTCGAAGATCGCCCCGCTGCTTGCACCAGTGCTTACGCATATCCGGGAGGCAGGTGCAGGGTACATTTCTGAAATATTTGACGGGGATTTCCCGTACTCCCCCGGAGGTTGCATTGCACAGGCATGGAGTGTCGCGGAGATTTCCAGGGCGTGCAGGATGGTTTTTTCACCACAAAAAACCGAAGGAGCATGATTACACATGCACACGCCAAATCTGAAGGATACAATTGCAGCCTCTCCCTATATTTTTACAATCGGCGTTGCCGGGGACAGCGGTTCGGGGAAAACAACATTTACCCAGGGAGTCCGGAGTATTTTTGGCAGTGATCTCGTCTGTACCATAACCCTTGATGATTACCACCTGTATGACCGGGAGGGACGAAAGGAGCGGGGTATTACGGCCCTGAACCCTGCCGCAAACCGTATTGACCAGCTCGAAAAAGATCTTGACCTGCTGAAACAGGGAATACCGGTAGAAAAACCGGTATATAATCATGATACGGGAAAATTTGACCCGGCCATCACATTCAACCCTAAAAAGATACTTATCCTGGAGGGCCTGCACACATTTTTCACCCCGCAACTCCGTAATAACCTCGATTTTATGCTGTTTGTTGACCCGGTACAGGAGCTCAAGTACGACTGGAAGATAAAGCGGGATATCAAAAACCGGGGCTATTCAGCAGCGGATGTGAAGAAGGAGATCGAGGAGCGCAAACCTGATTATGAGCGCTATATTGCACCCCAGAAGGAATTCGCGGATGCTGTAATCGGGATCGGTTATTCAGAATACGGCCGCGACCTCGGCGAGGAGCGCAACGTCTACCGGGTGACACTTTCCCAGAACAGGATGAGGCACAATATCAAGGACATCGACCTTTCGCTTGACCTGTATTCCATCCTGTCACTGTCTGAACGGAATTTTTCGCTTAAATTTGCTACAGGTATCCAGTACGGGCAGAGGATGGGAGAGCTGATTATTGATGGCGAACTGAGCGAACACGTGGTAAAAAAACTTGAGCATAGCATCGAACACCAGACGAAAGTGCACCCGATATCCATGTTCAAGGACCGTGAATATGTGACGGCCGTGGATCTGATCCAGCTGATCATCAGCTGGAGGATTATCCACCGCAGGATTTTTCTGGAGATCCGAAGGGAGGGCTACTCCGGAGATCTCTATGAAGGGAAAACACCGTGAACAATCCAGAGGAATCAGGACAGGGATCACTGATGAGCATCATTGAGATATCCGTCACACTATCTGGCATGGCGGGTGTGTGCGATAATGAATATATACTGTGGCAGGGAACCATGAACCGGAGTGAATGGTAAGGATGAAGACTATCGGAGTCCTGACCGGCGGGGGGGACTGCCCCGGGCTGAATGCAGTTATCCGGGCTGTTGTCCGCTCCGGTATAAAGTACAACTTTGAAACGCTTGGTATCCGCAACGGCTGGCGTGGCCTGATCGATGGCGATGTTGAGCCGCTCACGGACTTTTCAGTATCAGGGATCCTTCCCCGGGGGGGCACTATTCTCGGCACATCTCGTACCAATCCGTTGGAAAAAACTTCGGATTTCCAAAAGATCAAGTATAACATGAAAAAGTACGGGATCTATGCACTCGTGGTAATTGGTGGTGACGGTACCCTGTCTGCGGCCCGTGATATGGCAAAACAGGGTATCCCGCTTGTAGGTGTGCCAAAAACCATTGATAACGACATATCCGGGACCGATATGACGTTCGGTTTCGACACGGCCGTTGCAACGGTAACAGAAGCAATAGACCGCCTTCATACGACCGCCGAATCCCACCACCGCATCATCGTTGTAGAGGTGATGGGACGGAATGTGGGCTGGATTGCACTAACCGCGGGACTTGCCGGCGGGGCAGATGAAATCCTGATCCCTGAAGTACGCTTCACCATGGATGCCGTCTGTCAAAATCTCCAGGAACGTTATGATTCAGGAAAAAAATTCTCCATCGTTGTCATCGCAGAAGGCGCTCACCGGGAAGATATCGGGCTCCCGCCCGTGCCCGAAGATATCCGTGATGAATGCGGCCATGAAAAATTTGTGGGCGTGGGGCTTCTCCTTGGAAAAGAGCTGGAGAGAAGGCTTGGTATTGAGACCCGGGTCACTATCCTCGGCCACATCCAGCGTGGGGGTTCCCCGACTGCATTTGATCGTGTCCTTGCGACCCGTTTGGGTGTTGCAGCGGTCCAGCTAATTAAAGCCGGTCAGTTTGGCCGGATGGCGGCAATCAGGGGTGAGCAGATCACGTCACTCCCGATCGAGGAGGCGGTATCCCGGTTGAAAACCGTTGATCCTGAACTCTATGAGCTTGCAAAGACCGTGATTGGGGGACGGTCATCAATGGTATGATGAAAAAATCTGTTCCGGAATTCAACAGTTCTGAATTGGCCCCTCAGTGGAATGGAATCCTCCCAAAACCCGACATACGACTGGCAGATGAATTACAACCTTTACTTGCCGATCCGGACTGCCGGTGCGAGGGTGAGATGTACTATATGTACCGGGATGTTGCCTTATCAGCCACCGACCGCACCTGGTTATCAGAACAAGGGATCAGGTATGATATTACCGTTATACCACCCCGTGATCTCTGCGGGGAGTATGCCAAGACAATCGGACATTATCACCCGGAAAATCCTCAGGGGGCTGGATACCCAGAAATCTATGAAGTTATCCGGGGGCAGGCCCACTACCTGCTCCAGTCACATGACCTGTCGAAGGTATTCCGCGTTGATGCACATGCCGGGGATCTTGTTCTGGTCCCTCCGGGCTTTGGGCATGTTACGATCAACCCGACAAAAGATTCCATCCTTCAGATGGCAAACCTCGTTTCCTCACGGTTCCAGAGTGAATATCGCGAATATGAAAAACGGCGAGGGGCTGCATACTACGAGATGACGAATGGCGATGTGATAAAAAATCCGTCATACCCGGTCGTTCCCAATATAATGCTGTTGAGTTCCCGTACCTTCCGGTCGGTGCCCGATCAGGTCAGAATGCCTTTATATTCAATGGTTCAACAGCGCCGTGAAGTCCTGGCAATTCTGAACCACCCGGAAAACTACAGGCCATTTTTTGAGGGAGCACTTGGGGATCTGACTACTCCGGTATAGCGTGAAAGTGGTATCCCGACATACTAAAAAAGACCGTGGTAATTATCGATGTTGCGGGAAAAGGAGTTCTGTTACGTGTTGATATCGTATCCACAAAAGCTCCCTGGGGACAATTACTTTATTAATTATGAAGCAATAGCATTGCTTTAAAGGTATAAACCGTGAAAAAGGAATCAATACTGATTGTTGAGGATGACTTCATCGTCGCTAAAGTCATTGAGAAAAACCTGATTGATCTTAGTTATACCGTTGCGGGACTGGTGGCAACGGGCGAGGAAGCTATAGTAAAGGTTGGGAGTGAAAAACCGGACCTTGTGCTCATGGATATCCAGCTGCTGGGGGACATGGATGGTATCGCGGCGTCTGAAAAAATACATGCTGCATTCAACGTACCGGTAATATTTCTCACCGCTCTCTCGGACCAGCAGACATTTGACCGGGCCCTTATCACAGCACCCTATGGATATATTATCAAGCCTTTTTCTCAAAACACCCTCTCAGCCACGATCCGGGTAGCCCTGAATAAGAAGCAGGCTGAACAAAAAGCGATGGACATACAAAGTTATCTTGAAAGCACTATGAGTTCATTGCCGGAGGGGATTATCACTATTAACACCACGGGAAAGATCGTCCTCGTCAACCCTGCGGCAGAACAGATGACCGGGTGGACAAACAGGGAGGCTTTTGGACGACCACTTGATTCCGTGCTGTCATTTATCGATCCCATCAGCGGACAATCCTTCCACTATTATCTGACTCCCATCATCAGGGAGGGCATCATTGGGACAATCCCCAATGATTCTTTTGTTCTTTCAAAGGACCAGTCACGCATCCTGATCGAAGACAGTTTTGCATCGCCCATCAGGGATAAACAGGGTGTGATCAGCGGGGCTGTCATTGTTCTCTATCCCAAGAGTGCAGCCCCCGCAAAGGGAGGACAGGTGCAGGACACAGATCTGCCTGACTCCCCGGTAAGGGAGATTAGTATCGCGTTTCAAAATCAGAAAGCACGGGTGCCGGAAACGTCCATACCATTCGATTCAGCCGGGTGGCATGACCGCGGCAACTACCTTCTCTTCCTCCGGCGATACAAGGATGCCATTAATGCATACGAGAATGCTATTTCGATGAATATGTTGAATTACCAGTCCTGGTATGGAAAAGGTATCGCCTTAGCGAAGCTTGGAATGGTACAGGAGGCATTGGCTGCTTTTGATGAAGCCCTATCGATTAACCCTAAAAATTCACGGATCCTGCATGTAAAAGGGACATTATTGAAAAAAATGGGGAAAGACGTAGAAGCTGACCGGTGCTTTGAGCTGGCACGTCTCTATATGGCCTAATAATTTTGTGAACGGTACAGTGGGTTGAAACATCAATTGTGAAAGCTGGTACATCATGCATACCTACCTGCAAGGCAGCAGGGTTCCAGGTAATGTACCCTAGGGTGAGAAAACCGGGTTACCGATCCGGCAACCCTGGTAACCACCAGGAATCACGGTGGACAGGGAAACCGTATCACAAATGTGGTCCCGTTTTCCCTCCGTAGTCCGACGGTCCCCCGCATCTGGTGAGTAGCAAGTCCGTTTATGAGCTGGAGACCAAATGATGTCATGTTCCGGAAATCGAGGTCTGGAGGAAACCCGACTCCGTCATCGCTTACAGTGAATTCACATTCTTTCTCGCCCGCAGCTGCCAGGCGGACAGAAATTTCCCCATGCCTTCCACCGGGAAATCCGTGCTTTAAGGAATTTGAGATCAGCTCATTTGCAATCAGGCCACAAGGGACTGCGATATCCATGTTCATCTGGATAATCTGAAGCTGGATGTCCACGGAAATCTCATCCCGGGTCCGCCCGTAGGATGAGAGGAGATAAGAGATCAGCTTGTCGAGATAGATGGAAAAATCGATCCGTGCAAGGTCTTTCGAACGGTACAGGCTTTCGTGAATAAGTGCCATGGCTTTAATCCGTTCATAGCTCTCCTGCAGGAGACGTTGTGTTTGCGGGTCGGTTATTTGTGATGACTGGAGCTCGATCAGGCCGGAGATTACCTGCATATTGTTTTTCACCCGGTGATGCACTTCCCGCAGGAGGATCTCCTTCTCCTGGAGAGACAGCTGCAGTTGATCTTCAGACTTTTTCCTGTCGCTGATGTCTGTTATGTTTAAGATAACAATGTCTTCGGGCATCCTTGAACAGGAAATTAAGACGGGAATTGTTGTCCCATCCTGCCTTGGCAGAATAAATTCTGCGATCATCGGCATCCCGTCTTTCTGGACCTGGTCCATCAGCAGGTGACGGGAAATCGGCTCTGGTATTACCTTCGACAGGGATTTTCCGGTTAACGTATCCGAACTAAATCCAAGAATTGAAAGGAGCTTACCATTCACCTCAATAACCGTGTTCTCCTCGTTTTTAGCTTCCACAAGGAGAATACCGACCTCAGAATAATCGAAAACACCGTGATACCGCACTTCCTGGATCTTCATGTTACGGGTCAGGGAGGAGATGATAAGAGTCATTGATACGAGGACATAGAAACTGGCAGTTGCTGTTGTAAAAGACAACTCCCTGATACCGGGGTAGCTGTAAAGGTATACTATGAAGATATTAACCGCACTGATAATAATTGCAAAGAGTATAGCCCGCCTTGGGAACCAGTATGCCGTAACAATGATGGGGATATAAAAGAGCAGCGGGGTTATGATCATGATATCCCTGAGCAGGCCCAGCAGGATGACACAGAATGCGAAAGTGAGCGAGATAATTACAACGATCAGTTTGATGTCAGGGATTGCAGCAATTGATTCATACCAGTCAGATGTCATCCAAAGCTCCCGATAGCTGTTTTTATTCATACTTCCCTGCTGAAGATTTAACAACTACGGAAAACGTCACTGGTGATAAAAAAAAGATTTCCAATGAAAATAATTATCGTGACCTTGTGAAACCGGGCCAGGGATGTACTAAAAAACATCATCCCTGCAGGTGGACCTTGAGGAACTGGGAGAATAAAAGAGCAGGGATAGCGATATCCACTCCCAATACAGTCCAGAAAGCCGGTAAACCTCCTGCAGGAAATGGTATCATGTGTTCCGGTCTTCAAAAAGCCTCATAACCGGGAGCCGACTATACCTAAAGCACGGAACATTTGCCATGACTCGCAGATTACTTTCAGAAGCGGATGGATATGGGCTGTTACAGAACCATGGAATCCCCGTACCCCGGTTTTCAGTTGTCACAAACCGTCAGGAAGTTGCTGGTGCCGTAGAACGTGTCGGTTTTCCCCTGGTTATGAAGGTCATATCCCCCCAGGTGATCCACAAAAGTGATGCGGGGGGTGTCATAACCGGTATCCGGTCTCTCCCTGAAACTGAGGCTGCATTTGATGACATAGTCCGCAATGTGAAGGAATACGATAAAACGGCGACAATTTCAGGTCTGATAATTGAGCAGCAGAAGGAAAAGGGACTTGAAATCCTCATTGGCGGCAGGTTTGATCCTACATTTGGAAAGGTAATCACGGTTGGTATGGGGGGTACACTGGTTGAGCTAATAAGGGATGTGTCCATCAGGATCCTGCCTGTTGTTACATCAGACATCAATGCGATGATACAGGAATTGCAGGCGTACCGCCTGATCAAGGGGTTCCGGAATGAACCCGCTCGTGATGTTCCGGCGCTGGTTGAATTGATCGGATCGGTCGCCCAACTGTTCCTCGAAATTCCGGAAATTATTGAATTTGACCTGAACCCTGTCCTGTTATATGAAAAAGGGGCCTGCGTCGTAGATGCCCGGTTTTATGTTACTGATGATGAGGCGATACCAGAAGGCACGATGGAGCCGCCCATGCCCACAGAAATCCTTAATGTGAAGTCAATTGCGGTAATTGGCGCCACCCCGGACCCCAACAAGGTCGGCTATTCTGTCATGCGTAATCTCCTTTCATTTCCCGGATCCCTGTTTCCCGTGAACCCGAAACACCCGAAAATCCTCGGTAGGACCGTGTATCCTACCCTTTCCTCAATTCCGGGTACTGTAGACCTGGCGGTAGTGGTAGTCCCGTCACATTCTGTTCCAGGAGTTGTTGAAGAGGCCGGGAAAAAGGGGATTCCCCTGGTTGTCATTATATCCTCAGGCTTTAAGGAGTCCGGGGAAGCAGGACAGGCCCTTGAAGAAAAGGTACATTCAATCGCAAAGCAATACGGAATCCGGATCGTGGGCCCGAACTGCCTTGGGATTATGCTCCCTCACCAGGGCATTAATACAACATTTGACCCGATATCTCCAAAACTTGGCAATATTGCGTTTATTTCACAGAGCGGAGCTATTATTTCAACCATTGTTGACTGGAGCCTGCCAGAAGAGATCGGTTTTTCAGCGGTCATCAGTATCGGAAACCAACTTGACCTCACCTTTGAAGATTTTCTTCTGTACACCGCATCTGATGAAAATACAAAGGCCGTAATCCTGTACATTGAACAAATCCGTAATGGAAAACGATTCATGAAGATTTCCCGCGAGGTCACGCAGAAAAAACCCGTTGTTGCGATCAAGTCGGGGTCATCCAGGATCGGGCAGATGACAGCGGCATCGCACACCGGTTCGCTATCCGGTAGTTATGAAGTATATATGGCCGCATTCTGGCAATCCGGAATAATCCCCGTCCGGTCTATGCGTGAAGCATTTCAGACCGCAGAACTCCTCTCCTCTGAAGGCTACCCAAAAGGTACCCGTGCAATCGTCATTAGTAATGCCGGTGGGTTTGCCGTCCTTTCATCTGATTATGCAGAGCAGTTCGGGATCGAAATGGTGGAATTTTCCCCAGGCATTATAAAGGAACTTGATGCAATTCTGCCCGTTGACTGGAACCGTCGCAATCCTATCGACATGGTTGGGGATGCATCGGCAGACCGGTTCGCCCGGACATTCGACGTAATGATTAAAAACCAGGATGCATGGGACATAGCATTTGTAATAAATGTGCCATCCGCAATTTCAGACCCGATACGCGTTGCAAATGAGCTTGTCAGGTTTTCAAAAAACACCCACAAGATGATCGTCGGGTGCATGATAGGCGGGGACTCCATGAAGACACCCTTACGGATCCTGAAGGATTCTGGGATCCCGAATTTCCCTGACCTGGAAGATGCATTCAGAGCAGTAGGGAATATATGCCGCCATATATGCTGGGAAGAATACCACGGAAAAAGGTGCAGGCCCGAAAAAAATTAAAATTTAAAATTCTTATTTACAATCTTGATTGCACAATAGTCCCCGCACATCGTGCAGGCTTCCGTGTCAGCAGGTGAACGTTCATCTCTGATTGCCTTTGCACGGGCCGGGTTCATGGCAATCTGGAACTGCCTGGTCCAGTCAAGGTCGCGGCGGGCATGGCCCATCTCGAGGTCAGCGGCACGGGTCTTTTTCAGTTTAATCATATCCCCGACGTGTGCCGCTATCCGTGAACTCATTACCCCCTCGTAGACCTCTTCCACGGTCGGCAGGGCGAGGTGCTCTGCCGGGGTGACATAGCAGATGAAATCTGCACCAAGGCTCGATGAGATGGCCGCACCGATGGCAGCGACCCGGTCATCGTAACCCGGGGCAATATCGGTTACCAGGGGCCCGAGCATGTAGAACGGCTTGTTGTTCGTCACACGCTTCATCAGCACCACGTTTGCCTCTATCTCGTCGAGGGGGATGTGTCCCGGTCCCTCAACGATCGTCTGGACACCTTCTGCATGGGCCTGGTCTGCGAGTTCTGCATTGATCAGGAGTTCCTGAACTGCGGCCCGGTCAGTTGCATCATGGACTGCTCCAGCCCTCATACCGTTCCCCATCGAGAGGGTGACCTCATGCTCCTTCATTATCTCGAGGAGGTAATCAAACTCCGAATAGAGCGGGTTTTCCTTCTCGTTGTGGAGCATCCAAGCCGTCATGAATGCACCGCCACGGGAGACCAGTCCGCCATGACGCCCCTGGTTTTTCAGCCGCTTGATGGTCTCAAAGTTGATCCCGGTATGGATTGCCATGAAATTCGTCCCGAGTTTTGCCTGCTCGGCGGTGATACGGAAGAGGTCATCCTCTTTCATGTGGACAACAGCACCGTCTTTCCTCGCTGCCTCGATGAATGCCTGGTAGAGCGGGACGCTCCCCACCGAAAGGGTGGTGGCTGCAACAACGCTCTTCCTGATTGCTGCGAAATCTCCCCCCGTAGAGAGTTCCATCAGCGTGTCAGCCCCGGCAAGTTCGGCCACCCTGGCCTTCTCAACTTCCATTTCGACATCAACGATGTCAGAAGATGTCCCGATGGAGGCATTGACCTTGGTCCTGAGCCCTTCACCAATACCGCATATCCTGACCTTCCGGTACGGGGATACCGGGATTACAATGTGGCCCCCGGCGACCCCTCTCCTCACAAATTCCTCGGTGA
>JBAXTR010000249.1:0-3520 GCA_037130095.1 Methanomicrobiales archaeon | reverse complement strand
CTCCTCGGTACAGCGGAGGCCGGAAGGTACAGGAGTGTCGCCGCTGCTGCAATGGCCTACAATCATTCCGTGGTCGCACAATCCCCGATTGATATCAACCTCGCGAAACAGCTCAATATCCTGCTCCGTGAAATCGGCGTTACTCCGGACCATATCATGATAGACCCCTATACCGGGACGCTCGGGTACGGGTTTGAGTATTCATATTCAGTAATGGAACGAATCCGCTATTCTGCATTGAAAGGGGACACAGATCTCGCTATGCCGATGATCACCTCGGCCACGGACTCCCTGGGTGTAAAGGAAGTCCGGGAAGCAGACCCTGCTATCCGGGATGATATTGCAGTTGCATGGGAATTTTATGCTGCCCTATCTTCAGTTGTTGCCGGTGCATCGATTGTTTGTGTGCGGCACCCGAAGACGGTCCCACTGCTTAAAACGGCGTTCCGTGAATTATGGGCCGGAAAAATGCCAGGGGAGGCCTGAAATCATGGCACTGAAAGCCCTTGATATCTACAAGTTACTCCCTAAAAAGAATTGCAAGGAGTGCGGTGATCCGACATGTCTCACGTTTGCCATGAAGCTTGCCAGCGGTAAAGGGGATGTGGAAAAATGCCCGTACCTCGACCTCAATGCAAAAAATATTCTCGGTGCTTCAACACGCCCCCCGATCCAACTGGTGAAGATCGGGGTTGGAGAACGAAGGTTTGCCGTCGGTGAGGAATTTGTAGTTTTCCGCCACGAAAAGACATTCTATCATCCCCCGGGTATCATGTTCCAGGTATCTGACCTCTGGCCTGCCGAAAAAATAGAAGAAGTAACCCGCCGGGTAGGTTCAGAACATTTTGTCCGGGTGGGGACCGATTTAACGTTCTCTGGTGTAGCGATCACGAATGATAGCGGAGACCCCGAAGTATTCGCCAGGGCAGTAGGTGTTGTTGAGGCCACCGGGACACATATTCCCGAGGTATTGATGGCATCAGACCCCGTGGTCCAGGAAGCAGGCCTAAAAAAGTGCGGAAATTTCCGCCCTCTTATCTGTTCCGCCACGAAGGAGACTTATAAACCAATGTGCGCCCTCGCAAAAAAATTCGGGTCACCCCTCGTTGCCAGTGGAAAAGACCTTGAATCGCTTGGCGAGATGACAAGACTCTGCAACGCAGAAGGAATAAACGACCTGCTTCTCGACCTTTCTTTTCCCTCTGTCAGGGACTATATCCCTGCAGCAACAGAAATCCGCCAGAAGTCGATCTCCCGGTCAGCACCTGAACTCGGGTACCCGATTTTCCTCGATACAACACGTTATGATATGCAGGACACGGCGCTCATTCTCGGGATCGATAAATATGCAGGTGTAATCGTGACCCGGGCACTCGGTCCGGCTTCGTCTGTTGCAGCCCTGACACTCCGGCAGAACATATACACCGACCCGCAGAAACCGATCCAGATGAACCCGGGGATATACCCTGTGGGAAATCCTGGAAAAGAATCACCGGTACTGCTCACGGTTAACTTCTCGCTGACCTACTTCACCCTGCAGGGGTATCTTGAGTCAAGCCGTGCCCCCTGCTACATGTTTATCGTTGATACCGAAGGGTTGTCGGTGCTCACGGCAGTTGCAGCAGGAAAGCTGAATGAGACCCTCGTCCGGGACTCCATCAAAAAATTCGATCTTGAAAATCTCGTGTCACATCGCCGGTTGATTATCCCCGGCTACGCATCGCCGCTTTCCGGAAAGATTGAGGAAGAGACCGGCTGGAAGGTCCTGGTAGGCCCGCGGGATGCAGCCGAAATCGGCGACTATCTGGCAAAGGAGTGGAAAATCTAGATGCCAACCATCACGTTCCTTCCCAGTTACCGGAAAATTACCACAGAACCTGGCAGCACCGTCCTTGATGCTATCCAGCGTGCCCAAATCCAGATGAATGTCGTCTGTGGAGGGCAGGGGAAATGCGGAAAATGCGTCGTTTATATAAAAAACGGCTCTGTGGAATTTGATCGTGAAAAATTTGGAAAATTTTTTACTGCGGATGAGTTGGAACAGGGGGCCTGTCTCGCCTGCGAGGCTTTTGTCAGGGATGACCTCCATGTCCTGATCCCTGAAACTTCCCTCATCCAGCAGCAGAAAATCCTGATGGAATCGCTCGGTATCGAAACTGTCTTTCAGCCATCTGTCTGGAAATACTACGTTGAACTCTCGCCCCCGACACTGGAAGACCCGTCCCCGGACCTGACGAGGCTGGTATGGGGGATCCAGAAACAGGGAGGACCCCTTGCAGAGAAAATGTATGCACCGCTGGATGTTCTCCGGGGAATGCCCCGGGTACTTCGCGACAGCGGTTGGCGGGTAACGGCCACCCTGGCCCTTGTCCCGGGCGGTTACCGCATTATTGATATCGAGAAGGGGGATACAAGGAAAGAACTCTACGGTGTGGCTATTGATCTCGGTACTACAACCGTGGTTGCGTATATCCGGAGCCTCGTTGACGGGCAGGTCGTTGGAATTGCGTCAAATTATAACCGCCAGATCAGTTGCGGGGAAGACATCCTTTCACGTGTTAATTTCGCAAGGAAGAACGGGCTCCCAAAGTTGCAGGCGCTCGCGGCCGAGAGTATCAATCTCGCGATTACCACTGCTGCAAATGGTGCCGGGATCGACCGGGAGGATATTTACGAGGTCGTGGTCGCAGGGAATACCATCATGACCCACATCCTGCTGGGGATTGACCCGGCATACATGATCGAGGAGCCATATGTCCCGGTAGTCCGCCGCTACCTCACTACTGCAGCGCCAAGGCTTGGAATTGAGGTTGCGAAGGATGCAGCGGTCTTTTTATTCCCTGCGGTATCTGATTTCATTGGTGGGGATATCATTGCTGATATCCTCGCGTCCGGAATGGGAGAAAGGGACGAAATTTCACTCCTTGTTGATATCGGAACAAATTTTGAAGTGGTCCTTGGAAACCGTGACTGGATGTTCTCGTGTGCCGGCGCTGCAGGTCCGGCTCTCGAAGGGGGGGAGGTACTCTTTGGAATGAGAGCGAACCCCGGTGCAATTGAACGTATAACGATTGACCCGGTAACGCTCGAGCCGGAATTCCAGACAATAAATGGTATAAAACCGATGGGGATTTGCGGCTCAGGACTAATAGACCTCCTGGCCGACCTTCTCAGGGCCTGTGTTGTCGACAGGACCGGCCGGATAAATACCGAAATTATCCACCCCCGCATCAGGCAGGGTGCTCATTTCCCTGAATATGTCATTGCATGGAAATCGGACAGTGGAAATAACAAGGATATCGTAATTACCGAGAATGATATCAAGAACCTGATCATGAGCAAGGCATCGATCCTCGCTGCATGTATTACTCTTATGAAAGAGGCAGGAATTACGAGAAAGGACCTGTCTAACATCTATTTCTCGGGAGCATTCGGGAATTATATTCACAAGGAAAATGCGATCATGATCGGGCTCATTCCTGAAGTCCCCTTTGAGCAGATTAAAAATATTGGTAACGGG
>JBAXTR010000248.1:0-3535 GCA_037130095.1 Methanomicrobiales archaeon | reverse complement strand
GCTTATCCCCATTAATGGTCCTCTCGTTGTCGCCGGGCCCGGTTTTATTAAAGATGATTTCATGAAATTTTTTCGGGCGAGGGAAAGTGACAAAGCTGCAAAAACGGTTATAATAGAGACCAGGAGGACCGGTGCCGGGGCTGTGCAGGAAGTCATAGGTCTTGGTATTCTTGAAAAACTTGCAGGAGACCTCCAGCTAGCCCGCGAGGTGAACCTGATGGGGGAATTCTTAAAGAGGGTCTCAAAGGGAGAGCCTGTTGCCTATGGTCGTGCTGAAGTGAAAAATGCCGCTGATTGTGGGGCGATTGAAAAGATACTCGTCGTTGATACCCTGATACGTGACCCCGATGTTGTCGGGCTGATGGAAAAGGCCGAGCAGTCAGATGCCGGGGTCATTGTGTTCTCAACCGGGTTTGAACCCGGGAAACAGCTGGATGCACTTGGCGGGGTAGCTGCATTGTTGCGGTACAGGATTGGATGACGGCAAGTACCCATGTTGATATTGTTATCGCCGGTGCCGGGCCAGCAGGATTATTCTGTGCAGCTACTGCCGGTGCAGCGGGAAAAAAAGTCATTATCCTTGAAAAAAACCCTGTCCCGGGAAAAAAACTATTGC
Organism: Methanomicrobiales archaeon; assembly: GCA_037130095.1. Lineage (GTDB taxonomy): Archaea > Halobacteriota > Methanomicrobia > Methanomicrobiales > Methanospirillaceae > CAIKOD01. Next base: position 2,919 of record JBAXTR010000248.1, on the reverse strand, counting down.
TAACGGGTTCCGGACAGTGTAATATTACCCATGATGGGCCTATCAGGGAGTTTTTAACGCACTATGGAGACCACGGAGCATTCTTAAAACCAGCACTGATGAATTTTACGAATACAGCACTCATCACTTTTTTCAAAGAACGGGGTCTCGATATGATGACCACGAAGGCAGGTAAAGTATTCCCTGCAACGTTAAAATCTACCGATGTTCTCCAAATCCTTGAAAAAGAATGTATATCTTCCGGGGTAGCCATGCATTATAATGAGCCAGTAAGGGAAGTAAGCCGTAAATCTGACCATTTTTTAATCGTTACCAGAAACTCTATTTTTTCCGGGAGCTCTCTGGTTATCAGTACTGGTGGTGCTTCATATCCCGGTACCGGTTCAACGGGTGATGGGTACCGTTTAGCCGCATCACTTGGTCATACGATTGCAGAACCCGCCCCTGCACTTTCACCGGTTATCGTTGATGGGTACCCTTTCAATGACCTTGCAGGGGTGTCATTCGACTATCTGGTTTTTTCCCTGTGGAGAGATGGGAAAAAGATTGGAAGTCACAAGGGCGACCTCCTCTTCACCCACCAGGGATTATCCGGTCCGGGAATCCTTGATTTTTCACGTTTCATTCTTCCCGGGGATACTATCAGATTGTCTTTTGTAGGCCCTGTGATAAAAGAACAATTTACCAAAGAGGTCACGGAAAAAATCACGACCCACCCGGTATCCCATGTCAGGACGGTTGTTTTATATTATAAAGTCCCTGAACGTCTCGCAACATTGCTTCTTCACCTGTCCGGGATACCGGAGAATTTGACCTGTGCCCATCTCACAAAAGAAAAGAGAACTAATCTTATCGCAAACATGCTGGAATTTCCAGTAAGGGTCGGGAAAGTCGGTGGGTTCAACGAGGCGATGGTCACGAGAGGTGGTGTTTCCCTGCCGGAAATAGACCCGAAAACGATGGCGTCCCGACTGGTCCCGGGATTATTTTTTGCTGGTGAGATTATTGATATTGATGGGGATACCGGGGGATATAACCTCCAGGCGGCATTTTCAACAGGTTTCCAGGCAGCGAAATCCATCCTGAAGCGATGAGGAAGGATAAATATAACAATAATAAGCCCGGGGACCTGTTATCATTAACAATAACACGATTAGTTCCCGGTCAAATTTAACCTGCACCCTTCAGGCCCTGATATCGTTACTGATACGGCACGGTGATTTATTATTTAAGCATACTGTGGATTGCTTTAGACAACCGGGTAATCCCTTCAACAATATGTTCATCATCAGAATTTGAAAAATTCAGTCGCATTGATTCTGAGCCGGAACTATCAGTATAAAATGGATTTCCGGGAACAAACGCAACATTCTCTTTAATTGCGATGGTAAAGAGGTCCATTGTTGAAAAACCCCGTGGCAGTGTAGCCCAGAGAAACATCCCGCCATCCGGGCGGGTAATCGTGACTTCGGGAGGGAATGTCTCTTCGATCATATTCACCATGATGTCGCACTGGTTACGGTATACTTCGCGTATATGGTGTATATGGCGGTCTATATCATTATCTGCCAGGAACTGGTAGATTATCCGCTGGGTCAGGTAGTTTGAATGAAGGTCTGACGCCTGCTTGGCTGTAACAACCTGTTCAAATACTTCCTTCGGAGCAGCGATCCAGCCCATCCTCATTCCCGGGGAAATAATTTTAGAAAATGACCCGGTGATTATTCCAAGGTCAGGGATATAACTGCTGACCAGGTGGTGGTCATCTCCCCGGAACCTGAGTTCCCCGTATGCATCATCCTCAATAAACGGGGTTTCATGTTCGGACATGATAGCGGCCACTTCCTGCCGTTTCCCCCCTGAATACGATAATCCTGAAGGGTTCTGGAAATTTGGGACACCATAGAAAAATTTTGGTGAATGGGTATCGAGTACCTGCGTGAGTATGTCGGTGTCCGGGCCATCTTCAAGCAACGGGACATCATAAAATTTTGGTTCATAGAGTGAAAATGCCTGGATAGCGCCCAGGTATCCTGGTCTCTCAATGGCTACCGGCTCTTGGTTGTTAATAAACACCTTCCCGAGAAGATCGAGACACTGTTGGGAACCATTCGTAATGAGAATCTGCCCGGATGAGATCTGAAGCCCGCTCCGTTTCAGGTACCTTCGTGCGATAAATTCCCTGAGTGGCAGGTAACCCTCCGTTGTGGAGTACTGAAGTGCTGATGTCCCGTCTTCGGCAAGGACCACCCGTGCGGCTTCGATAAGTGCCTCAACAGGAAAAAGTGCCGGATTAGGCAGTCCTCCGGCGAATGAGATAATCTTCGGATCTTCAGTCACTTTGAGGATCTCCCTGATAAATGACCGGGGAGTCTTCTCCATCCGTGATGCAAACCTGTATATCATGCTCTGCACTCTGTTGACCGTTACCCTGTGGCAGTCATTCGTATATTTTTAAAATACAACTATTTAGAGCAATTTGAAATCAAAAGTGTAGCCGATAAAACAATCTACATGTAACCCTCCTGGATTCTTCAGCTTGGTATGTGCAGTGAAAGAGACTGTGGTTATAACAGGCGTGAACTTTATATAGCCCTGGGGAAAAAAGTCAAAATACAGGTATTACGCTGCTTATCCATGACAGGGGATACAATCCAAATATAATATGCAAACTTTTTGATAAATCTCTCGTGTACCGTGAAAAGTCAGGCATGTTCTGCCCCTCATGCAGCCATGAGATGGTATGATCTGCCAGGACTGCAGTGAACACGGGTAAATGCGGAGTAACCGCAGTTATCCGGTTTGACCCCTGATCCATTCCGCGTATTGCGCCCTGAGTTGTTCACGCTCCTCATGAGAGAGGTCTTTTTTCCGGGTCTTGTGGATGTGCTGTTCCAGCTGGGCGACAATGTTCTCAGC
>JBAXTR010000247.1:0-3542 GCA_037130095.1 Methanomicrobiales archaeon | reverse complement strand
GGGGGCACATCATCCTGTGCGAGGACGATGGTATTGGCGTGGCGGCTGATGAGAAGGAGAAGATCTTCGAACGTGGATTTGGAAAGAACACCGGACTTGGTCTTTTCATCTCACGCGAAATCCTTGATATCACCGGAATCAGGATTACTGAGACTGGCGAGCCAGGTAAGGGAGCACGGTTTGAGATCAAAGTGCCGAAGGGGAAATTCCGCGTGAACACGAATGGTGATCAAATAGGAGAGTGAGATACGTTGAAAAACCACCACGCCCTTCCGACCCCTCAAAAGGGATGGCTGCCCCTTGTCCTCATTATTGTACTGACGGTCTCCATATTCATCGTCAGTATCATTTCGCTACTCTCCGGCTGGCAGACTATATTCCAGAACCTGTTTTATTTCCCGATCATCCTCGCATGTGTGTATTACGTTAAAAAGGGTTTTCTCTTCTCGGTAGTCCTCGCGTGCTCTTATTTTTTACTGATGACAATTTTTTCAAAAGACCCGGTCGTGCTTGAAGGTGCCCTCATTCGGGTTGTCATCTTTGTCATCGTTGCCGGTGTAATCACCTACCTGTCCTTAATCAGGATACGGGCAGAAGAAGCTCTCAAGGGAAGCGAGGAATTCAACAGGGGTCTCGTTGAGAATATGCCGAACCTGGTCGTCGTCTATGACAAGGACCGGAAAATACGGTACGTTAACCCCATGGCCACCTCTATCCTGGGATATTCAACCGGGGAAATGGAGGGGACGGATATCATGACGTATGTAGTACCGTACCAGCATGCGAAGATTGCCTCAGCCACTCACGAACGGTTCTCGTCAGGTCCGGGAGAATCCCTTGAGGTCGATTTCGTCACAAAAACCGGGCAGCACCTGACGGTAATATCAAAAGGTGCTCCCCTTCACTTCCAGAATCAGCCGGCAGTGCTGATGCTGCTCGCTGACATCTCTGATCGCAAACGGGCTGAAGAAGAATTACGGGAGAGCGAGGAGCGGTACCGGCACCTCTTCGAAAGTATGATGGAGGGATTTGCGTATTGCAGGATGCTGTATGATGACAACGGGCACCCTGCAGACTTTGTTTATCTCAATGTTAATTCATCCTTTAACCGGATTACGGAGACCGCTAACGTGACAGGGAAACCAGTTACTGAAGTATTCCCCGGGATGAGGGAAGCATATCCGGAATTGTTTGAGATCTATGGTAGAGTCGCGCTAAACGGTGAGCCTGAATCATTTGATCTTGAATTCAAACCATTAAACAAGATTCTACATATTTCGGTATATTCCCCTGAAAAAGAGCATTTTGTTGCAATTTTTGACGATATCACTGAACACAAATTGCTCGAAGAGGAAACGAAGTACCACGAGGAGGAACTCCGCCAGTTTTCTGCAGCGCTCGGAATAGCGAACAAGAAGTTAACACTCCTTTCCGGGATTACCCGTCATGATATCAACAACCAGCTGACCGTGTTAATGGGTTACCTCGAACTCCTGGAAATGAAACAGGCTGACCCTTCATTTCGTAATTACTTCAACAAAATAACGAATGCCGCAGAACGGATTCAGGCGATGATCCAGTTTACAAAAACCTATGAGGGTATCGGGGTCAACGCCCCTGTCTGGCAGAATACCCGCACACTTGTGGACACAGCCGCAAAAGATGTGGCCCTGGACAAAATCAGGCTGGTCAATGATATCCCTGCAGGTATGACGGTGTTCGCGGACCAGTTGATTGTAAAAGTATTTTTCAACCTTATGGACAACGCCGTACGGTACGGCGGGAAAATCACGACCATCCGATTTTTTGTTGAGGATGCCAATGGTGATTGTGTAATTGTATGTGAAGACGATGGAAACGGGATATCTCAAGAGGAAAAAGAGAAGATCTTCGAACGTGGATTTGGGAAGAATACCGGTCTGGGGTTATTTCTATCTCGTGAAATTCTGGCAATTACCGGAATTACGATTAATGAGACCGGAAAACCGGGCAAAGGAGCACGTTTTGAGATGGTTGTACCGAAGGGGATGTTCAGGTAATCTTTTTCCTGGATCATATTCCATAGATCCTTTTTTTGATTCCGCTTTCCGCACAACTTCTTCAACATTCTGCCATTCCGGCATTTTCATTCCGAGGTTCTGGTAATCCCTTGTGAATATTATCTGTCTGGTGATTTTCTGGGTCTGTTGGAGATGATTGCAAGATTTTTCCTGGCCTCCGGTTCTGTCGCGATCTCTTCCGTCATCTCCTCGTAACCGATGAGTGACGTGAGGGTGTTGACCACATCATGCCTGATGATACTATTCAGAAGATTCAGCTTCCGGTTGGCAATATCGACCATGGTCTCAACCCTTGTCCGCCGGATATCAAAAATAATTGCCCCGGTTACAAGGATTGCCAGGATAATGATCAATATGGCATAAAAAACTGTACTAACGTATTCCATCCGTTTGAGCACATCACTGCTGTCTATATCAACCCCTACAATCCCCACAACCTGGCCATGGCTGTCGTGGATAGATGCAAACCCTGAAAGCAGGGTCCCCTCAGGCATCCGTGTAAAATTCTGTTACGGCAGAGGGCTGACTGAATCCATCAAGCAGGGCCGCTGGTGGGTCAGGATAAACCATACCAATGGGTGCTCCGTCCGATCTGATCCCATAATCTGCATCTACGACAAATTCAACCAGACTGCCGTTCTTACGCATGGTATACAGATATTTGATTGAGGGGTCTGACTGGTGAATCGCGTTAAGAGAATCGCGGAGGGAAACAAATATCAGGGTAGATTCGTCCCCGGGTTTTAACTGGTTGATATCGTCACCATTCAGTTGAGATGCAATAATTGATGCAGACCCCATAAGGCGTTCACCCGTTGACCACTTAAGAGCGCTTCTCGCAACCGTATCAATATAGATGAACTAGGAAAAGGTAATGAAAACTATGAAAATAATAAACAGGAGAGTCAGTATCCGGGCGTTTGATACGTTATTTTTCATAGAAATCTCTGGCTACATGGAATATTGCGATTTTTATCGAAGCAAATAATTTATAGTGTATACTGCATGAAGGGGATAATAAGCATTTCTCTTTACTGGTTTTTATGAGGGATCAGAATGAAGGAAGCCAGGATTTTTTTTGTTGAAGATGATGAAGTCCTCGCCAGAGTCATTGAATGGCGACTGACAAAACTCGGGTATACCATCTGCGGCTCTTCGAACAATGGTGCTTGAGGCAATTGAAAAGATACAACACGTAACACCCGACCTTGTCCTTCTGGATATCGAATTACGGGGAGGTATGGATGGTATACATATTGGAGAATTCCTTGCTGCCAATACTCATATCCCATTTATCTATCTGACCTCGCATACCGAAGAGGACTTCCTGAAACGTGCAAAGAACACCGGGCCGAAAGGCGATATTAAAAAGCCGTTTGATGATGAGAACCTGCGGGTTGCTATCGAACTTGCGATAGCTGATTAGTTATAACATCCGCAGATGGTCCGTGAGACCGGTGAGCTAGGTAAAGGGGCACAGTT
>JBAXTR010000246.1:0-3543 GCA_037130095.1 Methanomicrobiales archaeon | reverse complement strand
GAATTATACAACGTCAAAATCTCTCCTTGAAAGAAAGTCGGTAGACACATGAGTATAGACACTGTATATCCTGAAAATGACTACTTTTGACCAAGTTGAAGTAAAAGCACTATGGATTCTGATCTTCTTGAAAAGATTAAAAAGCTCACAATTCTTGCTCTTGTATCTGATGATGCACTGATGGGGGTGCTTGTTCTAAAAGGTGGTAATGCCCTGAACATTGGCTATGAAATTTCAACCCGTGGATCACTCGATATTGATTTCTCAATTGAATCGGATTATACAGCAAAGGAGAAAGTACTTGTCCGCAGACAAGCCGAACATATTCTCAACAAAGAATTCAATCCAGAGGGATTGGTTGTTTTCGAGGTCAAATTTCATGACAGACCTCAGAAAATCGATGCCTCGGTTAAGGATTTCTGGGGAGGCTATCTTTTAGAGTTCAAAATCATTAAGACGGAAAATTTCGAAAAGTTCTCTGGCGACCATGAAACACTTAGGCGTAATGCAATCCAGATCGACAGGGATAACTCGACAAAATTCACTGTGGATATCAGCAAATATGAATACATCGGTCAGAAACGACCAATAGATTTAGAAGGTGCCACAGTCTATGTGTATTCACCTGAAATGATTGTTCTTGAAAAACTCAGAGCCCTCTGTCAATAGGTTCCAGCGTATAAGGAGATCGTTAAATACATGACACCGAAATCCAGAGCAAGAGATTTCTATGACATATTCAATTTGATCCAGAATTTCAAAATGGACTTTAAGACGAAAGCAAATATAGCCTTAGCTCACGATATCCTTGCCGCTAAAAAGGTGCCCCTGAAATTTATTTTACAGATTGATGCGCAAAGAGAACTCCATCGGGGTAGCTGGGAGAGTGTCATTCAAACAATCAACCAGCAAGAAGAACTGCAAGAGTTTGACTTCTACTATGACTTTGTTTTAGAAAACTTTAGCCACCTTGGTCGTTGATCACATTCCTTTTGGATAGTAAAGGTTCCACTTCGATGAAAACTCTTTTGACCTTATATTATAGGTCAAATAGAATTTGAATTTCTGATCCTTCTCAAACAATCTTAAAGTTTTTGCGTCATACTCTGCTTTTTCTAAATAGAACCCAATCACTTGATGATAGGGGTAGATGAAATTAAGTTGGGTCAGATATGATTCCAATTTGACTGGATCAATCTGGGTTTTTGCCCCTTGGTATGCTCCCAGCACTTCAAAGACCCCGCCAGAATAAACAGGTCTAATTGCAATATCTATCAAAGTACGCTCCAGATCAGTATATTTATATGATTCCGATTCATTGACCTTTTGAATAACTCCCAGTCCGTCAGTCTTCTTTCCATTTAGAATATAGACCTTCTTTGTGTTATATGTTAATGAGCTATTTGCTTTTCGTTGAGTCTGAGAAAAAGCATTATCAATAGCATCTTGTGTAAGACCTTGAGATGGAATATCTTTAGAGTGTTCTACATTCAGGTAATATGTTTTTGGGATTTGTAAAGTTAACTGATGCAGAAACATTGAAGTATAGTGAGTGAAGTACCCATGAGTGTTAAGTGCGCCAAATAGAGTAAAGTCGTCCACCGATCCATTCGAGTACAGTAATTGACGTTTCCCATTCTGGGCACTCAATTCATGTTCGATTAGAATATTTTCTTTAAGGATAAAGTCTATAAATTGCTTGAATGTCTTCAATGAAGAAATATTCCAGCGACTTCTTTCCTGTTCAAATAATCGATACAAGAAGATTTTAGAAAACGCCTTAGTCTTTAAGTCATCAACCGTCCGTTTAATGTCAGGTGACGCAATCGAAAAATCACTCTTTCTTGCCATTTTATACTAAGAGCAATAGCATATATGCTATTGCTCTTGCAAAGGTATAAAAAAAATTGACAAAGTCAAGTGTTTATTAAATATTGATGTCGTTATATTAGCATATATGCTAATATAACGCAAAGATATGACAATTATTGCAATTTGACCATCTTTTTTAAGCGTTTGATTTGGGCGTATCTATAAAAAAAAGCCCACCAACTGGTAGGTTCTCTTTCAGGATCGAATGATCCAGTTATTTCCTGCATTTAGATTGAAATGCGTGATAATTCACAAAAAAAATTATTTTTAATGCCTGAATTTATAATAATACAGGCAGCGTGATACCCATGTATATAAAAAATGAGATACTCACTTCTTTGGTAAAACCCAATACCGTTGTTGGTATTTTTGGCGCCCGGCGCACCGGGAAGACTTTCCTGATGCAGGAAATTGAGAAGGAACTTGGAGGAAAAGTTTTAATGGTACAAGTGGAAAACCTTGACGTAAGCGAAATCCTTTCCTCTCAACGATTAATCCAGCTAAAAAGATTTACAGAGGGGGTCGATTATCTTTTTATTGACGAAGCTCAGAAAATTCCGGAGATAGGAATCAACCTCAAGTTGATGATCGATAACATTTCGAATTCAAATGGACTGAAACTAAACCCGGAAAGCCTAAAAAATTCCTTGATGCCTACGATCATTCGGAATTCAAAGTGATTAACCGCGGGAACTACCTGGATTTCATCGCCTGATTAACCGGCCAATACCAGTGATTCATGCAGGTGACCGGATCATTGGACAAACTAAATGGGTAGTGAAGCATTAATCGAATTCATTGATCAGTGAAGCAATTTTTTCAAAGGCCTGCTCATCTTTGATCACGTATTGTTCAGCCCCTTTCTGGATGGTCTGAACGGCAATGCCATACCGTTCCTGGCTTGACAGTATAATTACATGAATCGACGAATCGTATTTTTTAATGGCCTTGAGGATTTCGATCCCGTTTGCTGCATCCTTTGAAACGGTATTCAGATAATAATCAAGAACCACAACATCCGGATTATCATAAAGGTGTTTTAAACAGGCCTCACCCGTTGCAAATGTGGTAACATGGTGGGGGATATCCCTTGTAAGCCAATCCTTTAAAGCTTCGGTAAGCATCGTATCATCATCCACGACGAATATCTTCTTTGGTTTTCCTGTTGCCATGACGCTTGTTTTAAGGAACAAAAATAGGAATATTTATTTGAATTGTCAGGTAAGCTGTAGTTCCGAAATTGCTTTATCAATCTGCTGAACCAGGTTCATGACATTTTCTGATATCTCTTCCGGCTTTACTTCTTCCCTGCATTGCCGTTCAATGATGTCGGCAAGGTTTTTTGAGCCCTGCATTCCCATCATGATGAACCTTGTTTTATGCCCGTGAACCTGGCTTGCGATCTCCTGCAGATCCCTGTCGTTCAGCGCACCATTGATTTTTTCTATCAGCATGGGAGCAGAGGCCAGGAACATGGTGATATACTTCTGCATTTTTTCTTTATCACCCCCACAGAATTTCTCCAGGTAGGTAAGATCAGTAACCCCGGTTTCTTTACCTCTTTCTGGTTCCGCCGGGGAAATTCTTTTTTCAGAAAAGCGGATCTCTCTCCCTGCTGCTTTTGCAATGACAGAAATAAGCTGGGATGCTTTGAATGGCTTGGGAATATAG
>JBAXTR010000245.1:0-3552 GCA_037130095.1 Methanomicrobiales archaeon | reverse complement strand
TTGATCAAAAATTTCGAGAGGTGAGCCGCTGAATCATTTATTTTCATATTAAATTGTGAATTCAACAACGTTGCGGGCGCAGAAAAAAATTGCTCATTCAGATTTTTATGGGTTTGGTGTGATGCTGCGAGGTTCCATGGATGTTTTTTTAGGACACAAGATCATTCCGTGATGTTCCTAGGAAATTTTGAAACCCCCCATGGTTACGATAAAAAGAGGTAATAAACACCTATTGTTCCGGTTAAGCAGTTTCCAAGTACCATAATTTTAAATTGGTAATTTAATATCTAGGAAGCTATAAAATCGCTAAGGTTAAAATAGTATTATACTATTGATATTCAAAGGTGAAGAATGGAATTTTCCCCGGTCCAGTTAGATGCCTTGCAGGAACTAGCTAACATTGGTGCTGCCCATTCGGCAACCACGCTTTCAATGATGCTCAATTGTCATGTCAGCATGAATGTGCCGGAGATCGATATTGTTGATATCGCAGACATGGGGCAGTTACTCACTGATGAAATCACAACTCTTGTAGTGTTCGAACTCCAGGGAGAAATTCCACATGGGGGTTTCCTCGTCCTGCATTTCCCTGGGGATTCTGCGATGAGGACTGCAAATGTCCTGCTGGGGTCCGGGGATACAGCCCGTCCTCCTGGGGAAATGGATCAGAGTGCCATTCTCGAGGTCGGTAACATTATGATCTCGTCATTCCTCAGCGCCACATCTGATCTCCTGGGTGTCATGATGCTACCCTCCCCACCTGCCCTTGTTGTTGATATGACACATGCAGTCATTGAGTCCCTGATTGCCAGCATGACAATTGAAGTTGATGATGTGGTGTTATTCAGGATCAACCTTTCTTCGGATGAGCACGAGATTGCGGCTAATATTCTTATCTTCCTTGAAGTTTCTACTCTCCAGATGGTTGCAGAAATGCTTGAAAAAATGATCAGGACTGAACCATAACCCGACCCAACTGCTTATTCCCCTGGGTAGTTAGTGCACAAATGTTCTCTGAATTATTTTTCTCATGGTAATTCCGGCACTGGGGTCTGGTTATAACAGATAATTGATATTTTCCCCACCTGGTTAAGTCCATTGCCTGCACCCAATAGATAGAAGCCCTCAGGTTACGATGGACTTACGATTTTGATAAATCCTGATATTGTTGTATTCATTATATCACTGAACTGCTGTTCAGGTGCAATAGGGATTACCTCGCGATAACTGATCCAGCCTAAAATCGATAAAGCGGCCAGAATAATCGACATTGCAAGTAATATCACAATTATGACTGCAAGTGCCAGTCTTATATGCTTATATGGCCTGTCTGCCACCCCTTTCATTGGGGCTGAATCTTGTCTATCCTCGAGTTTATCAAGCATCTCCTTGCATTTCTTCGCGTCATCGGTCCTGTCAAGTTTTAACAGTGTTAAATAAATATTATTCCAGGCGTCACGGTAATCAGGATCAATTTCCAGGGCTTTACCATAGTACTGAAGAGCATTTTCATAATCGCCTTCTTTAAAGTAATTATTTCCCTGGTTTTTATATTCTAATGCTTTATTTGTTTTCATGATTGTTTTTCTAATTTTGAACTAATGTCCTCATGTCTTAATAATTATTTTGATTGCACGGCACCAATAGAACACTTATTGCGAGATATTTTAATGTATTACCCATTGTCAAAAAATCAGTACCGGTCAGTCCGGTAAAGAAGTATTTATAGTCTCAAACGAATCCTTCCCAAAAGACCATGGACAGACATACGGTTGATATGCAGGCCATCGCACGGACTGCGATGGGTAAGTATGGTTTTTCTTCCCATTTTCCACGTCTGGTGATCGTGGAAGTTGAGGCAATTCAGGAACGTGTTTTTCCCGGAGAAGACAAGGACAACCGTGACATGCGTGGCCTTCTCTGGTCTTCCATCGATAACTGGGACTCGATGGACCTGGACCAGCTGGAATATTGCGAACGTGGGACTGATGAGGAAATCCGCATTAGTATCGCGATAGCTGATGTCGACCTGTATGTGCCAAAACATTCCCAGGCAGATCAATACGGCGCTCACAACGGGACTTCGGTATACACAGGAATTGAGACCTTTCCGTTATTCCCCGATAAACTATCACGGGGTATCACATCCCTGCTGCCTGAAAAGGACCGCATGGCGGTTGTTATTGAGTACTCAGTTCTTCAGGATGGGACAACCCTGCCTGGGGATATCCACCGGGCCTTGGTCCGGAACAAAGCAAAACTGGTCTATGAGGAGGTAGGGGGGTGGCTGGAGGGGAATGGTCCGGCTCCATCTTTGGTGAAAGATGACCCTGGGTTAAAAGAGCAGCTCCTTCTCCAGGCAGAAGCGATGCAGCGCCTGAAAAAACATAGGATAGAAAACGGGGCACTTGACCTTGACACGCTTGAGGCGCATGCAATCCTGGAAGAAGGTTCGGTAAAGGACCTGGTCGTTCAAAAACAGAATATGGCCCGGAACCTGATAGAAGAGTTCATGGTCGCAGCAAATGGAGTGATGGTCTCATTCCTTGGAAAGGCGAATATTCCCATGATACAGAGAGTGGTACGAATCCCAAGGAACTGGGAAGGGATCAGGCAGGTTGCGGAGCTCTACCATGAAACCCTGCCGGTAATCCCCGAACCAAAAGCCCTCTCTTTATTCCTCGACAGGCGTAAACAGGCAGACCCGGAACGTTTTCCAGATCTTTCCCTGGCCGTCGTGAAACTTCTTGGGCCGGGTGAGTATATGACCCTGGAACCGGGGCAGGCACCTTACGGTCATTTTGCCCTTGCAGTAACCGATTATACCCATGGGACCGCTCCAAACCGCCGCTATGTTGACCTCATCAACCAGCGGCTGCTTAAATCGGTAATTAACAAGTCTGATAGCCCCTATACTACTGAAGAACTGGCTAGCCAGTCTGCATGGCTTACCGACCGTGAGAAGGCATCCAAGAAAGTGGAGCGATTTATGCGGAAAGCAGCGGCCGCAGTCCTGTTAAGGAACCGCATCGGGGAGTCGTTCGAAGGATTAATTACCGGTGCAAAAGACCAGGGTACGTATGTCCGGCTGATAACACCCCCGGCGGAAGGTCGTATTACCCGGGGCGAAAGGGGACTAATTGTAGGCCAGAAAGTCCGTGTACGCCTGTTGAAGACAGACCCCTATAATGGGTTTGTAGACTTCGAATATACCGGTGGAGTCAAGCCCTGAAACTGTAACGTTGCAACCCTGACCGGTTGAACCTGTGGCTGGATCAACATATCCTCGGGTAATTCTCTGATGCCCGCAAATCTGGCTTATCATCCCGGGTATGTCACTGAGTAAAGATATCAACACCCATGTAAAGATTTGTGAACAAACTCATTTATTCCACTCATCCGATGGCAATGCAAGGGTATCTTACAGGTTATTACTTCATAATCCCCGTTATGGCCGTGATCGTAATAACCGGTATTTTCAGGATCAGGCATATGGTACTGGACCTTCACCGGACAAGGCGGGGGTTACAACAGTTTTTTACCTGTCATGGT
>JBAXTR010000244.1:0-3553 GCA_037130095.1 Methanomicrobiales archaeon | reverse complement strand
CAGTAAATTAATATTAATACATTTTCAAGAAGAGATCATGTTCTCATCATCACATCTAAAAAGGCCTGACCGGCTGAAGCAGGGGTTTACAATAATTCTTGCTGCCCTGTTAGTAATCCTGGTGCTCCTAATTCCTGCAACCACTGCGGAAAATGTCAGCGGGGTGTCTGTGAATGCTTCTTTGATGGCGAATTCAGTACCTGTTGTAACCTCACTGATGTCCACGCAGCAACCGGTTCCAAATACCACGCTTATTACTACTATTCCCACAACCTTCGTTACACCCTCGGTAAAACCACCCAAGATTGAATTCACGGTTACACCTACCGAAGGTGTAGCACCTCTCGCTATCATGGTATATCCTGTATTCAATCCATCAGGGGGAGCCCCGCAATATATTGTCCTTGATTTTGGCGATGGTATGCAGTTGAATGAGACCCTGAAAACAAGCTATGCCCATACCTACCTGGTGGCAGGGAGTTATATGATAACTCTCAAATCTGTAAACGCTGGTGGTAGCAATGTGGAAACCCTGCAGAGTCCGATCAATGTGCAGATCCCTGTTGCGGTTGCAACTTCAGCACCGACTACTCTCCCCACAACAGTCCCGAATACAACTGTAACTATCCCGGTAACAACCATCGCTACCACAGCCCCGCCAGTGAATGCAACTGTTTTGAATGGGACGATCACACCCTCTCTCCCTAGTGTGATAGTGAGTATTCCGGCAAATGATACACCGTGTTTCTATCCGAATCTTACCTCAGCCGATTTCAGGGCAACCCCGGTTGAAGGGCCTGCACCTCTCCGGGTGAATTTCTTTGACAATTCTTCATGTGCCCCTCCGTTTGGCTGGCAATGGGACTTTGGATCACCGGTAAACCCGGGTATTAAAACCATGCGGGACCCGATTGTGACATACGCAGAACCCGGTACCTATAACGTGACGTTATTTGTGATCAATTCGTTCAATAACAACAGTACAAAAACCATCACCGGTTTTATTCATGTCCTCCCACCCGTTACCCCCACACCGTACCCGGTAACAACCCCCGCACCAGTACCGGTGCCGGTAATCGTACCTAATTTTACTGCAAACCAGACTACCGGTCAAGCCCCGTTATGTGTCCAGTTCACTGACAGTTCTACCGGACCCGCTGCTGTTACGTGGTTCTGGGATTTCGGTGATGGTTCAAATGCTACCATGAAGAACCCGGCCCACTGCTACAATAACACGGGGAATTATTCAGTAAGCCTGAAGACTGCTCCGGCCGGTGGTGCCCCGGCTACCAAAGTCAGGGAGAGTTACATTATTGTTTCATCAGGTCCTGCATCATTCCCGATGGACCTGGTTGTTGTCGTAGGGATCATTATTGTCATCCTTATTGGTGTCGGAATTTTCGTTATGAAGAGAAACGGGGGTTCACATCACACGCACAGCAGCAGTCAACATGATGAAACAATGAAATCAGACCATGAATCCGGTGAGTCCAAGGGCCCCCGTCATGGAAGAGACCTTTAATCAACCCAAAATTTTCTTTTTTTACAAAATAACGGGTTACTGGATATACCCTGCATGATTACCGGTTGTTGATCACCGGAACCTTTCCGTGGCTATTCTGGTAAAAAATTGGGATAACATTTTTTCTGAATAAAAAGTGAAAAGAGGAATTACGGTTTCCAACCGGGCGTGGTTAATTTTCTAAATAAAAAGTGTGCCTTTATCGAAAACTAAAAAAGAGTACGTAATATCAGGATTACGAATTTCCAAGGTATTTTCGTAGCTCTGCATCCCGGAGCTCGTTTCTTTTAATCTTCCCAGAAATTGTCTTAGGCAGATCAGTCACAAACTCAATTTCCCGGGGATATTTATAGGGAGCCGTAGTCCGTTTCACGTATGATTTCAATTCTTTTACCAGGGTTTCGGATGGCTCATACCCGTTATTGAGCACAACAAATGCCTTTACGATTAACCCCCTTATCCGGTCAGGTGAACCAACAACAGCTGCCTCATGTACGGCAGGATGTTCTATAAGCGCACTCTCAACTTCAAACGGCCCGATTCTATAGCCTGAACTTTTAATTACATCGTCGTCGCGCCCGACAAACCAGAAATATCCGTCATCATCACGATAGGCCTTATCACCCGTGTAATAGTAGCCGTTGATAAATGACTTGTTATTTTCATCAGGATTATCGATGTACTCTACAAAGAGACCAACGGGACGTGGATCGAGCTTTATTGCGATACGGCCCTCTTCTCCTGCAACAACCGGTTTCCCATTTTCATCATGAAGTTCCACGATCCATCCTGGTGACGGCTTTCCCATGGATCCGAATTTTGGTTCCATGCAGGGGAACATGCCAATACAGCAGGCTGTTTCTGTCTGCCCATATCCTTCATAGATAGGAAGTCCCGTCCCTTCCTTCCAGACCCTGATTACCTCAGGGTTTAGAGGCTCTCCGGCGCTGCAGCAGTGCCGGAGTGCAGAGAGATCGAACCTCCCGAGGTCGGCAAGGATCAGCATACGGTAGATTGTCGGGGGGCAGCAAAATGTCGTGACCTCGTATTTCTCAAGGAGCGGGAGTAACTCTGTGGCAGCAAATTTCCCGGTAAAATGGTAAACGAAAATACACGCCCCTTCGATCCATTGTCCGAAAATCTTTCCCCATGCGCATTTGGCCCACCCTGTATCAGCAAGAGTAAAATGGAGGTCATTATGATACAGGTCCTGCCAGAACCGGGCAGTTACAATATGACCCAGCGGGTAACTGTGATCATGGAGGACCATTTTCGGCTCTCCGGTAGTCCCTGAAGTGAAATAAATCAGCAGCGGGTCTGTACGCCTGGTCCGTTTCATTTCAGGCATGCTTACCGTATGGTGTGATACCGGTGCCGGGTAGAGGAGTTCATAGGGATAACCAGCCCATCCCTCGAGCTCTCCGTCGACCAGGAATCTTGACGTCAGGGTCGGGCACTGGTCGCAGATCTCTTCAATTTTAGAAGAATTTTCGAGGTTAGTAATGACCATCCGGAATTTTCCGGTATTGACACGGTATTTGATATCCTTTGGTGTTAACATGGTGGTGCAGGGGCAGATTACAGCGCCAAGTTTGATTAAGGCGATCGAGAAAATCCACCATTCCGGGACCCTAGGCAGGATGATAAGTACGCGATCACCCTTGTTTATCCCGTACTTCAGGAGAATATTAGCTGCCTGGTTGGAATGGTTTTTCAGGTCCTGGAAGGTATATTTCTTCTCCTCTCCCTTCTGTGAAACCCAGATCATTGCAAGCTTGTTACGGTCTTTTTTTGCCCATTCATCAATCACATCAAACCCAAAATTATAATGATCAGGGACTGGTATGGAAAAACGTGCATATTCTTCCTGGTAATTGGATAAGTTGCTCCTTGAATCTGCCATTAGAATCTCATTAAACTATGTGATTTGGACTTTTAAATGATCTTTTTCCTTCATGAGGGAGGCCCCGATTTTGAGGACATAAAGGTTCTCCATTAGTATTATGATACAAAAGCAAGCATATACTAATC
>JBAXTR010000243.1:0-3566 GCA_037130095.1 Methanomicrobiales archaeon | reverse complement strand
TTTTTCACTTTCACCCTGCGCACATGCCGGATGCATATATGCGAGAGTATATGATGTTCTTTTAGCAAGAGGTAGATAAGAAATGACCACCACAGGTCCACTGGAACTTGATGACTTACCCGGCGTTGGCCCCACCACCGCCGAAAAACTCCGGGAAGCCGGATTTGTCACCGTTGAAAGCATTGCAACAGCATCCCCGCTCGATCTCGCAGAAACCGCTGAGATAGGAGAGGCCGTTGCAAAGAAGATGATCAAGGCCGCCCGCGAATTGGTCGATATAGGCGGTTTTAAAACCGGAAAAGATGTGTTCGAGCAGCGGAAGGAGATCCGGAAACTGCAGACACGTGTCCCGGACCTCGACACCCTCCTTGGCGGGGGGCTCGAAACACAGGCGATCACCGAACTGTATGGTGAATTTGGGTCAGGTAAAAGCCAGATTGTCCACCAGCTCGCGGTGAATGTCCAGCTCCCTGAATCGGAAGGGGGACTGCATGGAAGTGCGATCTATATTGATACCGAAAACACGTTCAGACCTGAACGTATCGAGCAGATGGTGAATGGCCTGGAAATTGCCGATGCCGACCCGCAGGAGTTCTTAAAAAACATCCATGTGGCACGTGCCCACACGTCAGATCACCAGATGCTCCTCATTGATACGGCACGTGAACGGGCTGCCGAAATGAGAGAGTCCGATATGCCGGTCCGCCTGTTTATCATCGATTCCCTTACCGCCCATTTCCGTGCAGAATACGCTGGCAGGGGGACCCTGGCAACACGGCAGCAGAAGCTGAACCGGCATATGCACGAACTGTTCAAGCTGGTGGACGAAAACAATGCTGTGGCACTGGTGACAAACCAGGTAATGTCGAACCCGGCAGTATTCTTCGGCGACCCGACAAAGCCGATCGGCGGTAACATCGTTGGCCATACCGCCACGTTCAGGTTATATCTCCGGAAAAGCAAAGGGGGTAAGAGAATTGCCCGCCTCGTGGACAGCCCGAACCTTCCCGAGGGTGAAGCACCATTCATGGTTGAAGAGGCAGGTCTCAAGCCGTGCTGAGGGCACTCCTGACCGATGTGGACGGCACGATTACCGACCATGGCCGTTTCCTGCATACAGGGGCCGTAGAGGTAATCCGGGGACTCGTTTCACGTGGAGTGGAGGTGGTGCTTGCCAGCGGTAATACGGCGTGTTTCATGGACGCATTATGCCGCATGATAGGCACATCAGGGACCTTTATCGGAGAAAATGGTGGTGTATACCGGATTGGATTTGCTGGCGAGCTCCATATCCATGGGGACCAGCCCACCTGTCTCGAGGCATTTCAGGTACTACAGGAGCATTACCAGGAGGCCGGGACCCCCCTCCATTTACTCAGCCCCCAGTACCGGTATGCCGATGTCGCTTTTTCACGGACAGTCCCCCCGGGAGAGGTGGAAAAACTGCTCGCGGGTTATGATGTTCTGGTGATTGATACAGGTTTTGCCATCCATCTCCAGGCAAAAGGTATCAACAAGGCGACTGCTTTCATGGACCTTGCCAACGACCTCGGGATCCCACCCGGGGAGTTTCTCGCTGTAGGTGATGCAACAAACGACGTCGAGATGCTCAGGGCCGCAGGGATTGGGGCTACCGTGGCAAACGGGCATCCGGATGTAAAGGCGGTTGCAGGATATATCGCGAAAAAAAGGTATGGAGATGGGTTTATTGAGGCAATGCAGAACTATTCATCTCATTTTCTTGAGAGGTAACGGTCAACCACAATATAGTCCTTGATATCTTTTACTGCTTCAAAGTTTATATAGAGTTTATCCCCCTCAAGACGGTACCCGGATGTATCAAAAGAAGAATCCGGGTGGATAATAAGATCGATAACCTGTCCTGTCTCATCGTCGACAATAATATTTTTGAGGGTCCCGATCACTTTTCCGTCATTGGTCATAATTTTCTTCTTTGAAAGCTGACGGGCCAGTATACGTGTCATAGAAAAAAATGATGATATATTAATATTTAAAGATGCTTAAAAACCTCGAGAGATTGATGAGAAAATCGTTAAAACAGTAAATTTTGTCTAGCTGAGGATCTCAGCGGCCATCCTGATGTCATGCGCTGTAATCGTCTTCCTGCCCGCATGAGATGCAAGTTTCAACGCTTCCTTTGCAATTTTCTGGCCATATTGTTCCATAAGGTCTGCAAGAGCCTCTCCTGCTTCATTGCCGACACGGTCAGCACCGGTCTTTCGTATAATCCGTATTACAGGGGCAATCGGTAATTCTGTCATAGTATCCTTGTACTCCTTTTTAGTTCATCCCCGCCAGTGTCATCTTCCTGCCCAAAGTCCTGGTTGGACTTTCAGGCTGCAAACGCCGTAATCTTCTTTTACTCAAAGGATTCAATCCGAAAACCCGGAGTAGATATACTGGCATTTTTCCAGGGGATGCCTGGAAATTGGTTTAGGGTAGAGCCATAAATAGATTAGCCATTTATCTGAAGACCATGACGATAATCATCCGCATATTACCAGCAGGCCATTGCAATCCCATGATCCCACAGGAGCAGGAAATTGCCATACGGCAGTACCAAAGAAATGATTCAGTTGAAAAATGGATAGTCCTGAAAAATAGGCCGTGGCCGGATTAGCGGTTGATCTAAAGAGAGGGAAATACCCGGATAATGTCAGACTGGGTAAGGATCCCAATCGGTGTTTCGCCATCAACAACGACCAGCCGGCCGATTTTACGTTCTTTAAACCTTCCAATTACCTCAAACAGCTGGACGTCAGCTGATGCTTTTACCACATCGGTAGTCATAACCATATTGACCTTCGTAGTCAGGGGCTTTTCGCTGTCAATCGCTTTGATCACGTCTGAAAGAGTAATAATCCCTTCAAGGCCTCCATTTCCAATAACCGGGGCACCGTGGATATGGCGTGTGTTGAAGAGATGAAGGGCATCCCGTAGTGTTGAGTCTGGTGGGAGCGAAAGGATCGGGGAACTCATGTAATGACGGATCGATTTTTTCGGAAGCGAGATCATCTCCTGGGTTGTGATCAGCAGGGATTGTTCCACTTCATCCTTGCCGTATACCTCGCCACGGATCAGGAGCTTGTTAACCGGTGTCGGGCCAATCGTGATCTGGTCCCCTATCTCGAAAATTTTTGCACTGCCAATCAGTTTTATTAATGCGTGACAGATATCCGGGTGGCACAGGGTAGTGAAATCTATTTCTGATACCTTTGCCCCTATTACGGTCTGACCATTACGGGATATACGGACATCAAAGTCCTCATCGGTACTATCGAGGTCAAGTTCCCTGAAGGCAAGTGCCGTCGGATTGTACCCTCCCTTGGGGCCGGGGACCCCGTCTACCAGGCCAATCGCTTTGAGGGACTGCATCTGGTTCCGGATAGTGCCAGGGTTCCGCTTTATTATTTCGGCAATATCTTCACCCTTAATCGGGTGGGAATGCTTTTGATAGAGTGAAATCAGTGTAATCAGGATGTCTTTCTGGATAAGGGAAAGATCCATAATGATTAATCATGGGAGTACCATAAATAGGTTAGGTT
>JBAXTR010000242.1:0-3602 GCA_037130095.1 Methanomicrobiales archaeon | reverse complement strand
GTAGAGATCGATCGATGCCCGTACTTCCAATGCTGCAGCGAGGCACCGAAGTGTGTTCAGACCTGAACTATGCATATACGGGGACTCAAGCTGCAGGTACCCGATTGTGCTGGGTAACGGTTCCGCATTCTGCCGGGCAATCTTTGCAACATCTTTCCAGAAGGAGGTCTGCCCGTTCAGGCCCATGCTGTTATGATCGATTACCTGTTCAGGATTTTTCATTTTCAGCCGTTCTATTGAAATGCCGCGAAGGTCCAGTTCCTGGCGGTCACAGATAACTTTTACGGATGGCAGCGAGAGAATGATTTCCCAGATCGGGAGTTTATCCTCTTCATTGAGGCTATACAACGCATCGCCGGTGATCAGGAATGTAAATACGACTTCCTTTGGTTTTGCATGGTGCAGAAGGGTATCGGGATACAGTTTCAGGAAGTAAAATTTCAGGACTTCCTCTATCCAGGTGAGCCGCTCCTGGGTCACCATCGCTTCAAGAAGAAAAAAATGTGAATTCATCGTGTAGCTCTCTCTAAGAGCGTTTCCCGGACTGAATTATTTATCGATTGTGTTAATTTGATCTGGTTACCTTTTCGTAAGCCTGATCTCCCATATGCCGGATGAAGTTTTCGTTACATCACATTCAAGGCCATTATCTTTTGCAAACTGGGGGATTGATGTGGTTGCAGCGGGGGGGTGGTCGCACGTGACGACCAGTTCATCCGATTTATTCATGGCCTTCACCTGTTTCTGCACGGCAATGAGGCAGTACGGACAGACTTTTCCGGTAATATCAAGGTTTTTTGTTACCATTATTTCACCATTGTTTACAAATAATCAGGTTCCTTATGCGATTCCGAGCCCTTTCAGGAGTGTCACGGTCCATCCTGATATCCAGGCTGTAAACACCACCGCACCAACACACATGCCGACCACGAAGAGAAGTGCTTTAATGTTTCCTTCCGAGGTCATGACAACCTGCCTCAGGGGGCACCCACCGAGCAGCACCCCGATGAGACCTACAGCAATCCCGCCAATAACAGCAAGGATGACATAACCAACAACGGTTAATCCTGCCGGGGCACCAGGGACAGGTGTCAGGCCGCTTGTCAGTAACCAGAAGAAATGCTCAAATGCCTGTGGTGTTATCAGCCAGAAGACAAGGTAACCGATAAATGCCCCGACAATGAGGGCGAGGTACCCGAACAGGAGCCGTGTCTGTTTCCACATGAAATAGTCCCGGAAACCGCCAATCGAGCAGAACGCGGACCGCTGGGCGAGCCATCCGACCAGGATCCCAAAGAGAATTGTTACAATTGGAACTGCTATTACTGCAACATTTTTACTGAGCCAACCTACTGCGACCATAATTATCCCTCACGCTCCGCCATTGTTGTGGCAATTTTTATCCCTACAAGGACACCTGCGACGATCGCAAGAAGCCCTATCAATGCAATTACATCCCCGTACCCGATACGGATTGCAATACGGTACGGGCAGCCTCCCATGAACAGGGCAAATACCATGAAGAAAATCCCGCCGAGGAGGTACCAGATATATGAGACTGCAGATGCGGTCTTCGTCCTGAATTCCTTGTAGAATTTGGCCGAGATAAATGCCCCGATAAGAACACCTATCACGGTCAGGACCGGGAGAATCGCGTTCTGCGAGATCGGTGCATACGCCAGTTTTGTTCCGGCAACCGAGTTGAACGCGGCATTCGCTATATCCCGGGTGTGGCAGGCAACGCAAAACCCGTAGGCCTCCGGGCCACCTGCACTGATCAATAATCCCTGTACAACTGCCACAAGCACGCCGACGAGAAGCCCGAGTACAAGCGGGTTCCTTGCATACGTGTCAAGACATGATTTAGGACTATCTGACTTTGTCTTGATTTCGTCCATAGTTATACATTTTTGGTTAATGTTAATAAATTAGGCGAAAATAGATCGATATGTTAACAATTATTAGTTAACCCAGCAAATTTTCATTTAATGACTAATTTATTCAAAGTTACTAGCTGATATTCTTCAGGAAAAAACTTAATTTTGGATTATTCCAGGATATGATACCTAGATCATCCCGTATAATCCGGGTTTACCTCGTATTCCTGATGGACTGCTCTAAACTTTTGGATATGAAAAAAGAAAAGAAATACGTGAGTGGGGGTTATTTCGGAGATTATCACGAGGAATTTTCAGCAATGCGTTCACGGACTTCACTGATATGTAAAACTTCATCATACGCCGCACCAATCAGGCAGTACCCCTGGCGGTCCAGTGCATAGACCGGGAACTTTACCAGGTCCTCCGGGACCGGCTGGGATGTCATTTTTTTGAAATTGACCAGGTCTTTTATGTTCAGTCCTATCTTATCAAGGAGTTCCCGAAGTTCCTTTAACCAGCGTTTTAAGTCCCGGACGTCAGCACCGTCCCACTTGAAGATCTGGTATATCTTCATGTATGCATCCCGCTCGAGGATGATGTGGGTGGAGGTCTTATCCGATTTTAAGTAGAAGTCAAGGAAGGTCCGGACATCCTTGATCTGCTGTGCATTTTCGTATGCAACGGCCCGGCACTCCTTGTTAAGTTCCTTCGTATCTTCTGGACTAAGGTTCGTGCCCAGTCTGCCGATTTCCCTTGAGAGGTCCTTGAGGCCCTCTTCCACATCCTTGAGTTCGTTGATCATATCCTCGAATTTTGTATTGAGTTCAACCCCGAAAAATGCCTCCATGTACTCGGACTGCTTGGTCATGGGTACATATTGGTAACTGAATACTATAATCGTTAGTATAGCGATAACCTCTATCCGTTAACACGCCCCATAGCTGAATGTTATGGCACGTCCAGCAAGGTCTGTTAACCAGGACCTTTTCACCCGCGGCGGGGTTATCACCGAACGCGATCCTGATTTCTGTATTGTCCGCCTCCGGATGCCGGCCGGAATGATCACGCCTGCCCAGATGAAAGAAGTGGGGGAGATTGCCGCCAGGTATGGCGTTGAGAAGATCCACCTCACCACCCGCCAGACCATGGAGTTCCCGCATATAGATCCATCCTGTCTTGAAGGACTGCTTGGTGAACTGGAATCAAACGGCACACCCCTTGGGGCTGAGCGGGAAGAAGTCGTGAACATCACGGCCTGTCTCGGCACCCGTAACTGCAAGTTCGGGATTATTGACAGTGTCGGACTCGCAGAAGAGATAGATAAGAAATTTTTCGGTAAGGAGCTCCCGGTGAAAGTCCGGATTGCCATCTCATCCTGCCCAAACGGGTGCGAGAGCGAGCGGCTCAATGAGATTGGAATCACGGGAATCCAGAAACCAATACGGGACCCGGGTTTATGTACCGGCTGTGGCACCTGTACCAGTTACTGTCGTGAGAAGGCGATCGAAGTCCACGATGGTATCATTGTCCTCTCGGCAGACTTGTGCATGGAATGTGGGTTCTGTATTATGCCCTGCCCCTTCCATCTTATCCGTGGCGCCGACCCTGAGTTTCGTATTACGGTTGGTGGCCATCGTGGCCGTCACCCGAAGATCGGCAGGCATCTTATAACCGTAAAAACGCAGGAAGATGTGATCCGGGTCGTTGACAAAATCATTTACT
>JBAXTR010000241.1:0-3616 GCA_037130095.1 Methanomicrobiales archaeon | reverse complement strand
ATGTTGTACAGACAACCACCCTGTCACCCGCATGAAATCCCTGTGAAATGAAAATACGGGCGTATTTTTCTGCATACCTGAGCCATTCCTCGTAGGTAAGGAAAAAACTCTTCGGTACCCCTGATGTCCCGCTTGTCTCGTGGATGGTAAAAATATCCCCGAGAGGTGCACTCAGGAAACGGAACTCCGGTGTATGGGGGGGCTGGTTCTCCCGTACCGTCCTGCCGGATATAATCGGGAGGGAAAGCAGGTCTTCGTGAGTCCGGACATCCCCGGGGTCAATATGGTGGGCATGGAACCAGTCCCGGTAGAACGGCGAATGTTTCACCGCATAAGAGATGGTATAGCTGACACGCTCATCGATCAGGGCATCCAGATCGTCGCGGTCCAGTGTCTCTACCGCCTTGTTATAAAACCGGTTATCATCCATAAGGAAACTCTATTGGGCATACTCTCTTAACTCTTCTGTTGTTGCCCACAGGATGATAACTTCCTGATTTATTTCCGCATACTTTTTTTCTGGGAAAGGTAGATGTGCAACAGGAAGAGGATAAGGAACGGGCCCCACAGGTAGGTATGCAACTGGTAGGAGACTGATTTCGAAAGGACTCCGAGGGTAAGAGGTGTTACCATGTCCTGGGATGTAATCCCGAATCCCGTCAGGAGGAACAGGATAGTTACTCCCCCCAGGAGCCACATGACCAGCCGTTTTACGTCGCGATCTTTCATTCTGGTACCTCATCTTTCAATGATATCGATGCTTTTTGTAGTGAGTTCACAGCTGTTCATCCAAAGAACGGGCTTCCGGTATCCCCCCCGATGGAATAACCCCGTTGTTCCCAGTATCCCCGGTATGACGGATCATTGGAAACCTCAATTTTTGTTACCCATTTAATCCATTTATAGCCCCACTTGTCCTCTGCCACCAGCTGGAACGGATAACCCCTGTCTTCCGGCAGGGTCACGTTATTCATTCCATAGGCGAGTAATATATCGTTCTTTTCGATATAATCAAGAGGCAGGGATGTCGAGTACCCGTCATATGCGTAGAAAATTACGGTATTGGCATCCGGCAGAAGACCTGCTTTCCTGATGAGGTCAGTTACTTTAACACCATCCCAGAGAATTTTGGCATCCCAGCCCTCTACGCAATGCAGGGTTACCACCTTCCCGTAATTCGGAAGTGCTGTCACTTCGTCATATGTCAGGCTCTGAGGTGTGGCCACCCGCCCCCCGATTTCGAGCCTGTACGTGCTCATGTTCACATGTTGTGGCCCTTTAATTGAGTTTTCGCGGAAATCAGTGACAGAAGACAGTCTCTCTCCCTGGTAATTCCGTACTTCGGACGCAGCAAGCACCCTGCTGGTATTTGCTTCGGTGAGACCCGGTTTTGCAAACATCCCTGTGATATCTGCGATATACACGGCAGCCACCGCGATGATGAGTATCAGTAAGAGAGCCCTTTTATAATCCATCTGTAAATTCCCTCATTATCCCTAGAATCATCAAGCTGCACCCATTAAAACTACATTGGAATCTGAAAGATGATTATCCTAGTGAAGCCTGCAATATGTTACGTTAACCGGGATAATCCCGGGAGCCTGAAAATTACCACATCCTTTACTTTTAAGTGATCCAGGTACCATCTCTATGTATCAGGCTTGTCCATGAAGGTAACAGGCTTGCAAGTGGTGTTATAACCATGGCGGAAGTAAATCGGTATAGATGTAAATTATGTGGCTATGTATACTCCCCCCTGCGTGGAGAACCGCATAATGGGATCCCAGCCGGGACACCCTTTGAGGACCTGCCAGAGACCTATGTATGCCCGATCTGTGGTATGGAAGGGAAGGGAAAGATCGGAAAATGGGGGTTCGATGAGTGGGTACCTACAAAATTTGTCTGCAGTGTTTGCGGGTATGTATATGACCAGAACCGTGGTGAACCTCACAGGGGCATTAAAGCGGGCACTGCGTTTTCGAAACTGCCCGATGATTACCGTTGCCCTGTCTGCAACCTGGACCCGAAGATTAAAAAGGAATTTGGTCCGGTAGGGACAAACGGGTTTGAACCGCTCTATATATAAGCGGGAAAACCCGGAACATCAGTTTATTCTTTTTATAAAGGATGTTATCCGGACCACGGTTACTACCCCAGCTCAAACGAGGTCACGCCAAATATCTGCCCGATAGGTAATTTTGGTATTTCCCGGGTATACATCCTCGCCGTTCCAAAGACTTCCTTCATCTCGTGAGCCATTGCAAGTGCAATCCCTGCTGCATTTGGTTCGGGCACATCAAGGAACACCGGAAATCCCTCTGCAAAGGAGGAAAGGGCCGAGTAGATCTTTTCAGCAGTCCCGGTGGAACCTGCAAACAGCGGCCCGATTTTATACCCGTTGAGGCACTTCCTGATAAAACCGTACCCGGAGAGCGATCCATTGTCTATACTCGCGTATCCCTTGCAATCAGGCTGGTACAGAAAATGTTTCAGGAACCCTTCCCTGACCGAGGGGAAAAACATGCTGTCATAGGCAAGTATCCGGGGAAACGGGACTTCACGTAACGGGATGAGAGATGTATCAATGGTACCTCCTCCTATCCCTTCGAACCTGATGTTCCGGTATGCAAACTTAAATCCTAACCCTTTGTAAAAAGGCTGCATCGCGAAAACGCCATCAATAGCGCAATTAGATCCTCCGGTAAATGTAAGGGCCACATCGAGCATCGCCTTACCTATCCCCTTGTTCCGGTAATCAGGGTGCACAATGACCAGACCACCGAACATGAAGTCCTCGCTGTACCGGACCATGGAAACACATCCGACCATGTGATTGTCGGCATCAATTGCGAAAAAACCCTGGGGGTCCGTCTGGTAAAATACATCGGCATCATGCAGGCCCGGGTTCCACCCCTCGTCCCCGGCCCAGCCTATGGCTATATCAGCTTCTGCCCGGGTCATCTGGCGGATCCTGGCAGGAATTTTTGTTCCGGTTAATTCCAGTTCCATAATGATCACGAGGTTTTTAGAATTAATGAACCTGCTGGAAGAAGGATCCGGCAGTATCAAAACATACGGAATCGTAATCTCTATATAATACCGGCCATTATAGCGATTCGGAAAAACCGGCTTCCGGTGCCCTGGAAAAAAATTTAAATTTAAATTGGATTCAATACTCGTTTTGAATTTTCATCAGGTACCAATATGGTATAACGAGTCCGGCACCGTTTACAATTAGCTTCGCGGGTCTCTTTATAGTACGGTTTTGGCATGTTGTAGAGAATTGTATTTTCATTCTTGCAGGATGGGCAAGAGAACCGGATTGCATAGCCACTTCGCGATCCGATAATAGTAGGGATTAAGGATTCCTTTGTCATTGTGTATGATTTGGTTGTAGTCTCACGGTATGACTGTACGAATAAAAGGCGTTGGTTTTACCATCCATCCAGTTGATGGTGGCTGATGGCGCCTCCATGTTTCTGTGATATGCTATTATTAGCTCTGTAAGGTTATAGCATGATGGGACTAAAAACCTCAAATTAGGCCGGAAATAATTAAATATCTTGTTTTCTAAAAGCGTGAAAAAAAATATTTAGATGAGTCTGAAGATCGGGTG